>JAQSXM010000057.1 GCA_029256645.1 Sporomusa sp.
CGGAACAGCTATATGTGGTTATGGTTTGGTCGAAGCACAAGGAAGCAGATTAAAAGCGCTTACCTATGGTGTCGTTGAAACTACACCTGACATGGAGGGGGCGATGCGACTTGAAAAAATCCACCGGGAGATTGGTCTGCTGATTAAACAATATCATCCAGATATTATGGGTGTTGAGCAATTATTTATGAACAAAAACGTACGTACGGTAATGGCTGTAGGCCAGGCCAGAGGGGTAATCCTCCTGGCGGCAGCACAAAACGACCTTAAACTGGCTGAATTTACACCTTTGCAGGTAAAGCAGGCAGTTACCGGTTACGGTAAAGCTACTAAAGAACAGGTTATATACATGACTCAAAGATTATTAAATTTGTCCAGTAAGCCGCATCCGGATGATGCCGCTGATGCGCTCGCTGTAGCTATCTGTACAATACACTGTGGAAATATAAACAGGATGAGGATAACGAATGATAGGTTATGTTAAAGGCATAGTTACCCATTTATTCACCGATTATTGTTTTATTGATGTACAGGGAATTGGCTATCGGTTATTTATCCCTAATTCCACTAGACAGAAACTAACAACCGGCCAATCGGCAATTTTATTTACCTATCTTAATGTACGCGAGGATGCGTTGACATTACATGGCTTTTATACTCAGGAAGAATACGAACTATTTCTGTGTCTTATCTCGGTGTCCGGGATTGGCCCGAAAGTGGCTGCCGGTATTTTGTCAGCGATTACGCCACAAAATTTCCGGTCAGCTATTAGTGCCAATAATGCCACCATGTTGACCAAATTACCTGGTATTGGCAAGAAGACAGCTGAAAGAATTATACTGGAATTAAAAGATAAAATTGGTATGGGGACTGAGTTTAATACAAGCGCTTCGGGACAGCAATTAACAGCTCCCAGTCTGCAGGGTGATATTATGCAGGAGACTATGCAGGCACTTGTGGCTCTGGGATACAACCAAGCCGAGATCATACCGGTCATTAAAAAGGTATATGAACGCGAGAATAAAGCAGGGGAAGAGCTGTCGCTGGAGCAATTGATCAGGCTGGCATTAAAGGAATTTGGCCGGAGGTAACTTGGGGGGTATTAAACTGGTGGAAGAACGCGTTATGGAGCCTGGCGAGCTGGAGGTTGACTCATGGCAATATAGCCTGCGACCGCGCCGGCTGGTTGAATATATCGGACAAGATCAGGTAAAAAACAATCTCTCCATCTTTGTACAGGCAGCGCTTGCCAGAGGCGAAGCGCTTGACCATGTATTGTTATATGGTCCGCCTGGACTGGGAAAAACTACATTAGCCGGTATTATCGCCAATGAGCTTGGCGTTAATTTCAGGATTACATCAGGTCCGGCCATTGAGCGACCTGGTGACTTAGCATCACTCTTAACCAATCTGGGTGAGAAGGATGTATTGTTTATTGACGAGATTCACCGCTTATCCCGGCCGGTGGAAGAGGTTTTATATTCGGCAATGGAAGATTATGCACTTGACATTATTATTGGTAAAGGCCCGTCTGCCCGGTCAATTCGTCTTGATTTACCCAAATTTACACTGATAGGGGCAACAACCAAAGCTGGAGCGCTGGCTGCACCGCTTCGGGACAGATTTGGGGTAATCTGTCGCCTGGAATACTATGAGACAGAGCATTTACTGTGTATTGTGAATAGAGCAGCTGAAATTCTGAAAGTTGATATTGAACCCCGCGGTGCATTAGAGATTGCGCAACGTTCACGTGGCACGCCGCGAATCGCCAACCGCCTGCTAAAACGGGTACGGGATTTTGCCCAGGTAACAGGTAATGGAATAATTACCGATGCCCTTGCAGATAAAGCGCTGGAGCTTTTAGAAGTAGATAAGCGTGGCCTTGATAAAACCGACAGGAACATGCTCAATGCTATTATTAAAAAATTTAGCGGCGGACCGGTTGGGCTCGATACCTTAGCTGCAGCCATTAGTGAGGAAACCGAGACTATTGAAGATGTGTATGAACCCTTCTTATTGCAGATGGGGTTTATCTCCAGGACGCCGCGTGGGCGAGTCGCTACCCCGGCAGCCCACGCACATCTGAATATTCCCTATGACGACAAAGGTAAATCTCAAGAAAAACTGTGGTAGGTGATTCAATTATGCGTATGTTACTGCACGTATGTTGCGGTCCTTGTGCGGTATTTCCGCTGAAACATTTACAGCAAACATATCCCGGGGCTGAGATAACCGGATATTTTTATAATCCCAATATTCATCCATACAAAGAGTTTATGAGGCGCCTGGATACGCTCAAAAATTTTGCTGGGAAAATCGGCATTAATAACCTGATTATTAATGAAAGCTATACATTGGAAGAGTTTTTGCGCCAGGCACTGGCGACCCCTGGTGGTCGCTGCCGGTATTGCTATGATCTGCGGATGCTGCAAACAGCCCGGTATGCCAAAGAGCATGGGTTTGACTGCTTTAGTACCACACTGTTAGTCAGCCCTTATCAACAGCATGAGTTAATAAAAGAAGCGGCAGAAGCGGCGGCCAGAGCCGAAGGGGTCGATTTCTGTTATGCAGACTTTCGGACAGGCTGGCAGGAGGGTGTTAAAATAAGCCGGGAGCTCGAGATGTACCGCCAGCCTTACTGTGGCTGTGTATTCAGTGAAAAAGACCGTTATTACAAACCTGGCAAGGTGCCAAACTGATGCCAGGGGGATTTGACTCGTTCGGCAAGCTGTTAATGCTGTTTGGTGCTATCCTGCTACTGGCAGGTGCTATATTCCATTTTGGTGGAAAGTTTCTAAATCTAGGCAGGCTGCCGGGGGATATACATATTGAACGCGGTAATTTTAGTTTCTATTTTCCAATTGTTACATCTATTATTGCGAGTATTATTCTAACGATAATCCTGAACCTGATAACACGAAAATAGTCTCGGAGGTATGCGGGTGCATAAATATATGTTAGAATGGGTAATGTTTGTTGCTATGTTACTTCTGCCTTTATCCGGCTATGCCCAATCGTCTGATTCAGAGGCTGATGTAGCATTTTTTGAACCAAGCCTGCGTGTGGGTATTTTAACCAATCAGCCAAGTGTTCAGATTTCGGCTAATGCAAATTATGATCTTGTTGATACCGGTGCAGGTAAAAAATTAGCTAGCTTTCGTGCCGGGGACCGTATAACTATTGGTATGCAAGATGGGGTTTTAGTTATTAACGGTGCAGCGATAACGGCAAAAGGTATCGATGTTGTTGTCAAAAAAGATGATGCTTTGTATTATATTGAGCAGCTTGTGCAGGTTAACAAGCGCCGGTATCGTGGAGACCTAAGTATTCACCGTACAGCAGGCAAGGCTGGTTTGACGGTTGTTAACACGCTGCCTGTTGAACAATATTTATATGGAGTCATTAAAAATGAGATCTCACCCGAGTGGCCGCTTGAGGCAGTAAAAGCACAGGCTGTTGCCGCACGCACGTATGCAATGGCTAACTACAATAAGCATAAAGCTGACGGCTTTGATGTATGTTCCACGACCGACTGCCAGGTATATGGGGGTCGGGAAAGCGAAGCACCCCGGTCGCTGGAAGCGGTAAATGCGACAAGAGGCTTAGTATTACTATATAACGGTAAACTAATTACAGCCTATTTTCACAGCAGTTCAGGTGGCTACACCGAAAATAGCGAGAACGTATGGCTGGCATCACTGCCTTACCTTCGCGGAGTGGCTGATTTTGATCAGAACTGTCCGGCTTTCAAATGGGAGAAAAAGCTGACTATTGCAGAGTTTAATCAAGCTATTAGTAAAGCAGGTTATAATATTGGCAGCTTGCAGGCCATTGAATTATCACCACTCGGTAACCCTCCGGTTACCAGCACTGACCGTGGCGTATCCGGACGGGTTAAAACTGTCCGGTTACTGGGAGCCAGTGGCAGTGTACAGGTATCAGGCACTAAAATGAGAAGCATGTTAGATCTAAAAAGCGCTTTATTTGATATTAATCTGACTGCTACTGTCCCTAAAACGGTTTTGCCGGCTTATAGCCCCAATACGCATTTTATTAATGGTAACCCGACTGATTTTATTATGGTTACCGGTTTTGGCTGGGGGCACGGAGTTGGCCTATCACAGTGGGGGGCTAAAGCAATGGCCGAAAAGGATCAGCCTGGAAATACCGAATATTTTAAAGAGATATTGAAACACTACTACCAAGGTGTACAAATCAAAAAAGCCTATTTATAGGCCATAATGAGGGAGTTATATGCTGGTTTCAGATTTCGATTATTATTTGCCTGAAGAACTAATTGCCCAGCAGCCGGTAGAACCGCGTGATCAATCCCGGTTGCTATTGCTTGACAGGAAAACAGGGCTGATTGAACATAAGAATTTTTTTAATCTACCGCAATTTCTTCAACCAGGGGATACCCTGGTTTTTAATGATACCCGGGTAATCCCGGCCAGGCTGCTCGGGGTTAAGCCCGAAACAGGTGGTAAAGTTGAAGTTTTTTTATTAAACCGTACAACTAAAGATGAGTGGGAAGTGCTGGTTAAGCCTGGAAAGCGGGCTAGACCAGGAACCGTAATCGAATTTAGTAAGACTTTACGCTGCGAAGTGGTGGATACCACTGACTTTGGCGGCCGTATCGTCAGGTTTGAGTATCAGGGAGTTTTTGAAGAAATCCTTGATGCTTTGGGAGAAACCCCCTTACCGCCGTACATTAAAGCCCAGTTATCAGACAAGGAGCGTTATCAGACTGTCTATGCCCGGGAACGGGGGTCGGCTGCTGCCCCTACCGCCGGGCTTCACTTTACCCGTTCACTCATGGAAAATATTGGGAGCATGGGGGTTAATTTAGCTTTTGTTACCCTACATGTGGGGTTAGGGACTTTTCGTCCGGTATCTGTAAAAAATATAACCGATCATATTATGCACAGAGAATACTATTCAGTACCTGAAGAAACGGCTGCCCTCGTAAATGAAACTCTGGCGGCAGGTAACCGGGTTATTGCAGTAGGCACTACGGCAGTGCGCACATTAGAGACAGCTGGCGTTAGTGGTTATTTAGAAGCTAAAAGCGGCTGGACTGAGATATTTATCTATCCAGGCTATGAGTTCAAAATTGTTAAGGCAATGATCACCAATTTCCATCTTCCTCAATCCACCTTGCTGATGCTGATCAGCGCTTTGGCCGGACGGGAACAAATCTTTAACGCCTACCGGGAGGCTGTCGATAAGCGTTACCGATTCTTTAGCTTTGGTGATGCCATGTTTATTTATTAATTTTTTATTGGAGGCGCTGTCTATGGCCATTACATATGAACTCATTAAACGCTGTTCGAAAACAGGGGCGAGAGTAGGTCGTTTGTATACACCGCATGGTGTGTTTGATACACCTATTTTCATGCCTGTCGGTACACAGGCCACAGTGAAAGCCATGTCGCCTGACGAGCTTAAAGCTATGGGGGCAGGCATAATCTTGAGCAATACTTATCATTTATACCTGCGTCCAGGTCATGATCTGGTTGCTGAAGCCGGCGGCCTTCATAAATTTATGCAATGGGACCGGGGCATTTTAACCGACAGCGGTGGTTTTCAGGTGTTTAGCCTAGGTCCACTGCGGAAGATAACTGAGGACGGGGTTACTTTTCGCTCGCATATTGACGGTTCTAAACATTTTCTATCGCCGGAAAAAGCGATTGAAGTGCAAATGGCATTAGGCGCTGATATCATCATGGCTTTTGACGAATGTGTGCCATATCCGGCTGATCATGAGTATGCCAGACAATCTACTGAACGAACCACCCGGTGGGCCGAACGCTGCAAAAAAGCTCATACCCGTAAAGATCAGGCCTTATTTGGCATTGTTCAAGGCGGGATGTATAAAGATCTCCGGGAAAAAAGTGCCAGAGATCTTGTTTCCCTGGACTTTCCAGGCTATGCTGTTGGCGGGCTCAGCGTTGGCGAACCAAAACCCCTGATGTATGAAATGCTGGAACACACAGTACCCTTGCTGCCGGAAAATAAGCCTCGCTATTTGATGGGCGTAGGCACCCCGGACTGTTTATTGGAAGGGGTTATGTACGGTATTGATATGTTTGATTGTGTTTTTCCAACACGGGTAGCGCGTAATGGTACGGTGATGACAAGCCGTGGGCGACTAGTTGTCAAAAATGCTGAGTTTGCCCGGGATTTCCGGCCCATTGATCCGGATTGCGGCTGTTACACCTGCAGGAATTTCTCACGGGCTTATATTAGGCATTTGTTAAAAACTGAAGAAATTTTCGGGTTGCGGCTGACGACTACGCACAACCTGCATTTCTTATTAAATTTTATGAAGGAAATGCGCAAAGCTATTCTTGAAGATCGCTTTTTGGCTTTCAGGGAAGAGTTTTGGTCTCATTATCGTAAATAATAAGAGGATTTAAGGCAAATGTGTGGAATATATTGTCTAATACATAACAGGAGGTGATTTTTTCATGCCAGAGCTTTCACCCGAAATAATGCAAGCCATCCAGGCTTCATGGCCGATTATTTTAATGGGCGTAATCTTCTATTTTTTGCTTTACCGTCCACAGAAGAAAGAACAACAGCGTCGCCAGGAACTATTAAATAATTTGAAGAAGGGCGAGCGGATTGTAACTATCGGCGGACTATATGGTACTATCACTGCACTGAACGAGAAAACAGTAACAATTAAAATTGCAGATAAAGTAGAAGTCGATGTGGCGCGTACTGCTGTAAGTCACAATCAAAATCAGCCTAAACCCTAATAAGTGTCATACTGAAGGTTTCGACCTAGAGGACTTGGTACAAACCAAGTCTTTTCTTAAGGGGAGGGAAAACATCATGGAAATAAATAAAAATGCCAAAATGGAACTGCGCAAAAATATTTTAGCTATTAGACGAGGAATGTCCGCGGAAGAAGTTGCTGCCGGTAGTGAACGATTTGTTGAACACCTCAGTGCTTGGCCGGTATACCGAGCCGCTAAAAATATTATGCTATATCTGGCAATGCCTGATGAGCCTCATATGGAGAAAGTGATCTCACACGCACTAGCGGCCGGTAAAACTGTATGTGTGCCGCATATGCGTGCGACTAGAGGATTGATGGATGCTGCCATAATTGCAAATCTTGATGATTTGGTTGTTGGCCAGTTCAATCTTTTAACCCCTAATCCGGAAACCTTAAGACTCTTGGAACCAAGTGAACTTGACCTTATCGTCGTTCCGGGGGTGGCTTATGACAAAGGTGGGCGGCGGTTAGGGATGGGTGCAGGTTATTATGACCGGTTCCTGCTTAAAGCAAATAACGCCGAGCTTATCGGTGCCGCGTGGGCTGCACAAATATTAGAGATGGTACCAACTGACGAACATGACCGACCAGTAAATTATTTACTTAGTGAAGATGGCATATTTACGTGCAGGTAAGGCAAAATGTATTTAACTGCATTTGCCTCTTTTACTCTGCCATTAATTGAATACGGCTATGAGATTATTGGATGCAAAAGCTGATTTTTTGATAAACGGAGGAATTAGCAATGTCAGTAGCAACTATTGAACAACCTCTTACTATCGCACAGTTAAAAGCAGACCATGAAGTAACTGTTTATCTTACCCGCAGCACCCAATATCTCGGGAGCCTCGGTTTCACCGAGCATGGCCTCAGACATGCCGGAATTGTTTCGGCCTTAGCTTATAAGGTATTGCAGGAACTGGAGTATCCGGCGCGCGAGTGTGAGCTTGCGGCAATTGCCGGCTATCTCCATGACATTGCCAATATGATTAACCGGTATAATCACGGCGGTTCTGGGGCAATAATGGCATATGCCATTCTTAGACGCCTGGGAATGCCGCCGGAAGAGATCGCATTAGTCATTTCCGCAATTGGCAACCATGAGGAAGAGCGCGGCAACGCGGTTAACCATGTGGCAGCCGCGCTAATCCTGGCTGATAAATCTGATGTTCACCGTGCCCGGGTGACTAATCGTGACTTTGCCAAATTCGAGATTCATGACAGAGTAAACTATGCTGCCGAAAGCGGGAAGCTGCTTGTTGATAAGGCCTCGCGCACGGTAACACTTTACGTTACCATCGACACGGAAATCTGTCCGGTCATGGAGTATTTTGAGATTTTTTTACAACGCATGATTATGTGCAGGCGAGCAGCCGAGTTTTTGGCTTGCCGCTTTAAACTTGTGATCAACGATTATGACTTGCTATAGCCAATTAGCGAATGATAAAAGAACATACAGGTAAGATTGGGGGAAAACTTTTTGAGGTTGGGGAATTTAACCAAATTTCTGGTAGTTGTTGTGGCAATTCTTGCTGTTGCAGGCTATTATATGCTGCCTCTGGCCCTGTCCATCAAACAGGGGCTTGACCTGCAGGGAGGAACACACGTTGTACTGGAGGCATCGGATACTCCCGAAGCGGCAGTTAACGATGATGCCATGAAGCGGGTTGTTCACATTATTGAACGACGGATTAACGAGCTTGGGTTAACTGAGCCAATTGTCCAGCGCCAGGGTGACCGGCGAATTATTGTTGAGCTTCCAGGGGTAAAAGATCCGGAAAAAGCTATTGAAATGCTTGGCAGAACAGCATTAATGGAGTTTCAGGATGAAAGTGGTGCGGTAGTTCTGACAGGTAAAGATTTAAAGGATGCTAAAGCTCAGATTGATCAAGGCGGTCAGAAGTTGGTATCAATAGAATTTACCGATGAAGGCGCCAAAAAATTTGCTGATTTGACTGCAAAAAATGTGGGCAAACATATTGCTATTCTGTTGGACAAGCAAATTTTGACAAATCCGGTTGTTCAGGAAGCTATTCCTAACGGAAAGGCAGTAATTTCAGGTAATCGCTCTATTGAAGAAGCTGAACGTCTGGCAATACTTCTCCGATCAGGTGCTCTGCCAGTTAAAGTTGATGTCTTGGAAACGAGAACTGTTGGTCCGTCCTTAGGCGAAGATTCTAAAACAAAGAGTATGCAGGCATTTGTTATCGGTATTGCTTGCATTGTTGTCTTTATGCTGTTTTTCTATCGGCTTTCGGGTTTTGTTGCCAATGTCTCGCTGGTTTTGTATGTAATGCTGCTGTTATTGGGTTTAAAAACGCTTAATGCGACGTTAACCTTGCCAGGTATTGCCGGGTTAATCCTGTCTATGGGTATGGCCGTTGATGCCAACGTGCTTATCTTCGAACGGTTTAAAGAAGAATGCCGCAACGGAAAGACGCTGCGGGCTGCCATGGACGCCGGATTTAGCCGTGCATTTGCCACCATAGTAGATACTAATGTGACTCATATCATTGCAGCTGCAGTACTGTTTTTTCTAGGTACAGGACCTATTAAAGGCTTTGCAGTCACTTTGGGGTTAGGGATAGTTTTAAGTTTATTTACCGCCATTACAGCTACCAGATTTATATTAAAAATGCTCATTCATGCCAATGTAATTAAAAATAGCAAGTTTTTCGGGGCTTAGGGGGGAGAAGGAATGAAATTTGATGTTGTCGGTAAACGTAAATGGTGGTTTATACTCTCGGCGCTCATCCTAATCCCCGGCCTGATCTCTATGATGACTCAAGGTTTTAATCTAGGTATTGATTTTACCGGGGGCACTTTGCTTGACCTTAAATTTGCTCGCCCGGTCACAGTTGCGGAAGTCCGGGATGTACTCAAGGATTATCAATTAGAAGGCAGTACCATTCAGTTGGCCCTGACCGGTCAGGAAGATAGGTCACCTAACGTATTCGTACGCACCCACGTGCTCAATGAAGATGAGCGACGGACGGTACTTAAAGGTTTTGAGACCAAGCTGGGTGCTTTTGAAGTGCTCAGGATTGAAAAGGTTGGAGCCGTTATTGGTTCAGAGCTTACCCAACAGGCGATTTTGGCGCTCCTAATCTCTTGGGCGCTCATAATTGTCTATATAACCTATCGCTTTGAGTTTAAATTTGCTGTTTCTGGGATTTCAGCACTAGTTCACGATGTATTAATTGTGTTAGGTGCATTTTCCATTCTGCAAAAGGAGATTGACGCTTCTTTTGTTGCCGCTATTTTGACAATTGTCGGTTATTCGATTAACGATTCAATCGTTATTTTTGACAGGATTAGAGAGAACCTGAGAACATATAAGAAAAGCGATGGGCTTGAGGTACTTGTCAATCGCAGCATCTGGCAGACCATGACCCGCTCGATTTATACCGTGTCTACGGTGCTGTTTGCAACAGGATCGCTCTATCTGTTTGGCGGAGAAACTACGAAGAACTTCTCTCTGGCGCTTTTGATTGGTTTTACCTGCGGCGCATACTCTGCGATATTTAATTCCAGTCAGATCTGGGTTACCTGGAAGCTGTATGAAGACCGGCGTCGTCTTGAAATGAAAACAAAAGGTGCAAAATAATAACAGCAGCCTGAGGCAAAAGATTGCCTCAGGCTTTTTTTCACCAATACAGCCCTTCTGCAATATCATATAAGCAAGGCAGGGGGCGATTACATATGGGGGTTATACTACCGGCTCTATCACTGGCAATTGTTCACATTGCCGGCGATAATGTAGCTGTTGTTCCAGCCATGGCAGCTTTACTGGGAAATGGTATTTATGCAACAGTATTTCTGGCGTATATGATTTTTGGTTCAATTGTAGCAGGCATGTCTGCCTGGATCGGTGTAAAAAGCGGTCGCGAATTAACTGCAGTAGTAAAACGATTATTTGGTATGCGTGGCAAACGGCTGCTGGCATTGGCGGTATTGGCTGTATCACTGCCTGCCAGCGCTTTAACAGGGGGGTATTTCGCCGGGCACTTACTGGAGGGTTTGACCGGCTTGCCTTATATAGCTGCCGTTCCGCTATGCATAGTAAGCTGTTCTTTGTTAGCGGTTGGTTATGGCCGGGAATTATTGCAGATTTCTAATTATTTAGCGCTCTTATTTATTCCGGCAACAGGTATTATGCTGGTGATGCTGTTAGATACTATTCAGATAGCACCATTTGAGAATATGATCTCATTAGAGCATATCAGTTGGACGCTGGTTCTGGCGCTGATTGGCTATAATGCCTGTGGTATGCGGTCGGCATTGGTAGTGGAGACCGGAGCGTATTTTGCTCCCCAAAACTATACCGGGGTTTATCTGGCAGTACTGGCTAAATTTTTTGAAGGTTTTTTTACGTTGCTCTTAGCACATCTGGCATTGGTTAGCGGCACCTCCGCGCTTATGCCGCTGCCTGCTGTTGCCGACAAAGTCTTTGGTCCCTGGCTGGCAATTGGTTTTAATAGTATTTTACTGTGTATATTCATTAATACTATGGTACCAGCCATGTTAGTGAATGCCAAACAGCTCAGTGTATTGACAAAACTAAATCTATGGCCGGCATTAGCGGTATCGGGATTGCTTATTTGGTTTGGCAGCTTTATCAGTTTGGATTTGATGCTCCTGTTTATGAGCGGCACAGGGGTGGTTATGATTGCTTTTATTTGTTATATAGCTTACTCTCTACATAAACAGGGGGCCAACAAGTTACAATAACCTTACTAATAATATTTACTTTGGGAAACGGGGTACATGGCTATTGTTGGTCAAGTTTATAGTAACTTTCATTATGTTGGTAGGACTCTTGTGTACGGTTTCAGTTAAAATGCCTGGAACACTGATCATTTTGCTGGGCGCAGTACTATATGGCACATTTACCGGCTTCTTGACTTTTGCGCCATGGATTATTGAAGTGCTGGTATTTTTGGTTGTAGCAGCAGAACTTGGCGGCAGGGCATTACGGATATATTTAACGAGGAATTTTTCGGTTACCCGGGTGTTTAGTGTCAACAGTACAGTCACCCACATTGCCGGTATGCTGGCAAGTGACGCATTACTAGGCCCGATACTCGGATTAGCAGCCTGGGAGTTGATTGCCGGTAAAACACTTATCCCCCGCAGTGATCATGTCTTACAGGTAGTTTTCCGGCTAGCCGGAGTGGCTGCTTTTAGAGTTGTTTGTGGTGTTGTTATGATTGTGATCATTAATATGTATATTTTTATGTGAATAGTTTTAAGCGAACAGGCCTGCGCCTGTTTTTCTTTTTAGTACTTTTTATTTCTGGGTACCGTGATTGTAGAGGATTATTTAGCTTTTTACGAGAATATTACCTTAATAGAACATTTATGGGTGTGATTAGATGATGTTGAATTTATTGTTTGCCT
>JAQSXM010000449.1 GCA_029256645.1 Sporomusa sp.
GCGTAGACAAACAGGAACACCACAAAACCAACCGCATAGGCAAGAAAGGTATTGTGCCAGTCGACTGCACACAGCAAGCCGCCAAGCATGGCAAAAATGATCCCGCCAAGGTTTACAAAAACACTTTGCAAGCCCATAACGGTGTCTCGCTCATTGCCTTCAAAAAAATCTGAAATAAGGACGATGGACAGCGGGAAGATAATCCCTAAACTTAATCCCAATATAGCTCGCATACCCAGAATCATGGTTAAATCATTCATAAAGTAAGGACTTATGCCGCCAATTAGGAAGAGTGCCATGGCAAGCTGGAACAGGCCCCGCCTGCTCAGAAACTCGCTCAGCTTGCCAAACACCAGCGAAGCAAGCACCATTGTCATGGATGGCAGCGCCACTAACAGCATAATGGTTTGGGCACTAGTACCCTTAAAAGCCGCACTAATGTTTGCCAGCGCAGGAGAAACAGCGGTAGCTGCCAACAGTAATAAGGAAATAGATAAGACAGCTGCTTTTAGAAGTGTTCTATTCATGGTTTCACCCTCTCTTGCTTAATAATATCCGTATTTTTCTACGGCCTCAAAGAAGACTTTTACATTTTCATGCTTGGCATTAATCGGCATACAGCAGCCACATGCATATAAGAAGCCGCCGCCTTTACCCACCGTTGTAATAAGTTTTTTACAGTATTCATCCAGTTCACTTGACGATGCAATCGTAAGATACGCAGCCGGCACATCGCCGTGGATAGCACAATGACAGTTTAATATCTCCTTTGCCCTGAAAATGTCTGTGGCTCCGTCTAATTCCAACACGAATTTTCCTTTTGGCAATTCCAGAAAGTACTCTAAATTCTTAGTCCAATCACAATCGAAGTGCAGGATTGGCACAATGTTTTTAGCCACTAATCTTTCAACAAATTCTTTAAAATAGGGCCAAACCAATCTGTCAAAATACTTTTGGGAAATGAACTGGCCGGCAGATCTGCTGCCGCCGACAAAAACCCGGTTTACACCGGTAGCCGCCACCGTTCTTTCCGAGCCCTCTACAAAAGCATCTACCAGAATTGCCATTAGTTCTTCCAACTGATCAGCAATCTGGAACATGTCTTTAAAATATTTTTCGATTGATCTAGTTAACGAAAACGCGTCAAATGGAACCAGCCCTCCCAAATCTCCATAAATCGGAACCTGGCCCCGGCGCCGTATGGCTTCAAGTTCAGCAGCCCGAATCCGGCCTGCTTCAGTAAAGCCTTTTACTATCTCCTCACGGCTAATGTTATTAGCACGTTCCAGGAAATTTATATGGTACTCGCCATACCCTTTCTCTTTAACAATTGCGTAGTCATCGCGGGTCATAACTTCTGTTTCCAATACCTGGCTTGAAGCATTATCCGGCAACTCTTTGCCAGGTAATTTCATCTTGCCCATACCAGCTCTTTCGGCAACATAGCCACTGGTAATGCCGTTAATATCAGCACTGCAATCCCACATTGGATAGTCATTAGCCAGTTTCTCAATAGCTGCCAGGCCTTTTGTCTCAAACTCCCAAACAAATTCTTTGTTTGTTATTCCCACATATTGCCCGGCGTAATTGCCGGTTTCCGGCGCGCACACCACCCGGTCTACCGGTTCAAGATTAATCGTAGCGACAAGCCTTTCCTCGGCAGTCATGGTATCTTTCCCCATCAACCCACCCCCACATCTTTTCTCAATGCTAATTACCCTCTTTAACCTTATCCATACCCCCTTATTATTTTTTGAATATTCTTTCTGATAGTCATAATAGCATGTAAGTAAAACCCTGTGAAATTCAAAAATAGATGGATGACTCTGCAAAAAATCATAACCAATTAGTCCCTTACTCTGTTGAAAATAGATGCCCAAGGATATATGATAAATAGCAATCAGAAGATTTAGACACATCTGATTATTATTACTAACCCCGCAGATTTACCTTGATGGGAGAGGGTATAGTGGAAGATATCCGGCATTTGCGTTCGTTCATCTATGTGGCTGAACATTTAAATTTCACCAAGGCTGCTGAGCAGCTCTACATTAGTCAGTCAACCTTAAGCAAGCATATTGCCGAATTGGAGGAACAATTAGGTGTCCAATTATTTGTCCGTACCCATCACTCGGTCCGGCTAACCCCGCCCGGTTCGACTTTATTTGAGGAGTCCCGCTCCCTTATGACCAAGATCGGCGAGGCCTTCGAAAGGGCGCGCAAATCTCAGCGTGAGGTCTGGGGGACATTACGAATTGGCTGTATGGGAATCGAGCATGCCTTTTTGCCGAGAATCCTGAAACATTTTGTTTCACTTTATCCCCATGTTAAACTTGATATTCAAGTCATGCCTATCCCCAGGATTAATGAGGCTTTAGAACGTCAGGAACTGGACATCGGTTTTAATACTTTCGTAGGTAACGAGTTTACATCAAAATTAGAAATAAACATAATCCGGCGGGCCCGCTTATGCTTTTTATTACCACGCAATCATCCTTACGCTAACAAATACTCCCTTGATCTTGCTGACCTTAGGCAGGAACGTTTCATTCTTATGTCCCCCACGGCTTTTCCCATTGGTGTAGACTGGTTTATACAACAATG
>JAQSXM010000058.1 GCA_029256645.1 Sporomusa sp.
TTTACTATATCATGCCATAGGAGGGGTTGGAATGGAAAAGCAGCAAGAGTATTGGGGCAGCTTGCCCGCGTGGTACTTTTTCCTGGCCGCAATGGGGGCCATGCTGTTTGTTATTGTTGCGGTAACCGATTTGGCGGGAAATGAGATAGCCGGACACATCAACGGCTGGGCCGGACTGGTGTCATTCGCAGTGGCCGTCGTCGGTGCCTTGTTATTATTAATTGAGTTGACCCATAAAAGCAGGGGACATTTAGTGAATGCCCGCCCGTTTGCTTCGGTCATGAGCTTTGGCTCGCTGCTACAAAGCCTGTATATTCCGCTGGTGTTTGTCTATGCGACGTTTTTCTTCAGTTTTATTCCCTGGGCGGGACTTGTCTGGCTCAAGACAATGGTTGCTGTTCTGGCCATTATAACGGCATTGCTCTATGTTACCTATCCCGGGATTGAGCTGGGTGAGGCTAAGGGCAGGTCTTTCTGGAATGGCGGCGGGCTGATGGGGGTCTTTTTGATCAACGGGGCGGCAACCGGGGCGGCGGCCCTGATCCTGCTGCTGCTTGTGCTTGGTTATGCTGAGCACGCCTATACCGCTACGATCAGCGGTTTGGCAGCCGGTCTGCTGCTTGCCCAGCTGCTTACAGTGCCGGGCTATGTGCTGGGAATGAAGCTGTCCTCAGCGGAAGAGGCGCGGCGGGGGGCCAATAAATTATGGAATGGTGAGTTTAGAAAAACCTTCTGGGGCGGGGTCATTATCCTGGGGACGGTCATGCCGCTGCTGATTAACCTGCTGTTTTCCTCAATATACTGGCTGGTTATTGCCGCTGTGCTGATTCTTGTTGGCGGGATCTGCTTCAGGATTGATTTCTTACGGGCGGCGGTCAGGGTTGTTCTGCCTGGGGAGGAACGGGCTGAAATGAGTAAAGAAGAAATCACCAAACTGGCTGCCGCACTCGAAACCCGCTGGCAGGAAAAGGCTTGTTGGTTAAATCCTCACAAGTAAAGCAGGGATATTACTATGAATACAGAGATCGTATTTGCCACTGGTAAAGATGAAGAAGAATTGCAGGAATTGTTTACAGAGTGCGGGATGGGTCTTGCTGGCGATATAGACGAACACATGCTGATAAAACAGGATAATAAAATTATGGCTGGGGCGATGATGTCTCAGGTTGATGACAGCCGGTTTCATTTGCTGGTATTTGCTGTAAGCGCAGACGCGCGTAACCAGGGGACCGGCAGGCAATTGCTGCAGGAACTGCTGCACAGACCGGGACACTATTGCCGGCCTGAGTTTGGCAGCCATAGTGCTCAGCCTTACCAGGTAACAACAGTTGCCAAAGGGGAAGCAGCCCGCTTTTATGAGAAAAACGGGTTTGCGGCCTGTGATTTTTCCGCACTTGCTTATCCTTATGACAGGCAGTGTGAGGCGTGCCCTGAAAAAACAGCCTGCAAGCCTGTGGCGATGATGTTTACGCGCCCCTAAAGACACCTGCCGGCAACATTACCGATAGGAGCGAACGGAAATGAAAGGAAGTTTTATTTTACTGGGGACCGGGGCAGGGCCAGGCTTACCATCCTTCTTTTGCAACTGCGCAGGCTGTCAGGAAGCCAGAAGGTATCCGGAACTGGCGCGAACCCGCAGTGGCGCGTTACTGGATACCGGCCATAGCAAGATCCTTATTGACACATCGCCGGATGTAAGGCGGCAGCTTATCAGGGAAAGTATTAACCGGATTGATTATGTTTTTCTGACCCACTGGCATTATGATCATTTTGGCGGTCTTGGCGAGCTGGAGTATTACGTAAAACTGGCGAGGCGTGAACCGGTTCCCCTGTTTTTGCCGCCTAGTGCCGGGGGGCAGTTTGCGGCAGCATTCCCCAATCTGGCGGATGTTTTTGCCGTCAGGTCATGGGCATTTAGCCAGCAATACTTTTTCGGTGAAGTCTGTTTAACGCCGCTGCCGGCTAATCACGGCGTGGAAACGGCCGGATTTTTGCTGGAAACAGGGGATACCAGGCTGGCTTATTTTCCGGATACAGCCGGACTGCCGGCCATAAGCGCACAACAGGTGGCTGGTGTGGACTGGCTGATCTGTGATGCAACATTCCATGGCGACAACTGGTACCCTGATGTGCATATGTCCCTGGAACAAGCCATTGCCCTTGGCCGGCAGGTTAACGCCAGGCAGACGGTACCTACCCATTTGGCCATCCACTACAGCCAGCCTGTGACCGCCAGGGAGCTGCAGGCAGAGGTTGCACCCTGCGAGAATGTTGTGGTGGCTTATGACGGTATGCGCATTAAGCTGTAGCTTATGACGGCAATGCCCACAAGGAGCGGGAGAAAACAATGAAAAAGTCTCTGGGAGCAAAAGTGGTGGCCATGCCTTCGCCGGTATGGATCGTGGGAACGTACGGCGATCATAACCAGCCCAATATTATGACCGTTGCCTGGGGCGGGATATGCTGTTCAGTCCCGCCGTGTATTGCCATATCTGTGCAGCAGTCACGGTTAACGCATAGCAATATTACTAAACGCAAGGCCTTTACAATTAATGTCCCGTCCAGGCATCATCTTGCTGAGGCCGATTATGCAGGTATTGCCTCAGGCAAATACGCCGATAAATTTTCAGTTACCAGTCTCACCCCTGTCAGGAGTGAGCTGGTGGATGCGCCTTATATTCAGGAATTTTTGCTGGTTTTGGAGTGTAAGCTGCTGCACACGGTTGAGCTTGGCCGCCATACCCAGTTTATTGGGCAGATCATTGATGCCAAAGCCGATGAGGCTGTGCTCAGTGACAATGAAAATCCGGCGATGGCGAGCGTTAATCCGCTCATTAGCAGTGCCGCAGACAGAAAGTATTATGCCCTGGGTGCGTGTTTGGGACAAACCTATCACATTGGCTTACAACTTGTGGATAAAAATGTGAAGTGAAGAATTCATGAGACCGGCAAACAACAATTAAATAACGATTGACACTCCGAGCTGCATGACCTAAAGATATCCATGGTCTGACAGTCTGAACCTGGCGGTTCACGGGGCAGTGGGAGAAATTCCACTACCTCCCATTTTGGGAAAGGAGGCGTTTCATGAGTTTGAGATAAAACTTCTGTGCGCTTTCGGCACAGAAGTTTTTGTTTGGTAATAAGTCATTATTCATTTTAGCGGGAAGGGAGTGAGTCTTTATGCTTGATGGTTATGCCAGAGAGGTCGACTATTTGCGCGTTTCGGTTACGGACAGGTGTAATTTACGCTGTAAGTACTGCATGCCGGCAGAAGGAATAGAAAGTCTTGGGCATACGAAGATACTGGCACTGGAGGAGATTGTCCAGCTTGTCAGGGTGGCTGCCCGGGTGGGAATTCGCAAGATAAGGTTAACCGGCGGCGAGCCGCTGGTTCGTAGAAATATCACAGCCCTTGTCGCGCAAATCGCAGCGATTCCGCAAATTAACGAGATCGCGATTACAACAAACGGGGTATTATTTGCGGACATGGCCGAAGCGCTTAAGGCTGCCGGGGTAACCAGGGTGAATTTCAGCCTGGACAGTCTTGATCCGGATAGCTTCAACTATATTACCAGCCGGGGGAAACTGAGTGATGTGACCGGGGCCATTGCTAAGGCGCTGGCGCTGGGGATGGCACCGGTAAAAATAAACACCGTGGTTATGAAAGGGATCAATGACCATGAAATCCTTGATTTTGTTAAGCTGGCGAAAGCAATGCCGCTCCATGTGCGATTTATCGAGTTTATGCCGGTAGGGGACCTGCCCTTTTATCAGACTGACCGGATGGTAAGTGTCAGTGAGATCAAAGCAATCATTGAGCAGCAGTATGATTTATACAGAGGGCTGGCTGTACAGGGAAATGGCCCTGCCAGATGTTACCAGATAAACGGCGGCCTTGGCAGTATTGGTTTTATCAGCGCGATGAGCGATCATTTTTGCTCTGAGTGCAACCGTCTTCGCCTGACTGCTGATGGCAAACTGCGGGGCTGCCTGTTCGGAAAACAAGAGATCAATTTGAAAATGGCGCTGCAAAATGGGGCCAGTGATGAGAAAATTGCCCACCTGTTTAGCAAAGCAATCAGGGAAAAGCCTCGCTGCCATCATATGTCTGAAGGATGGGGCGCCGATAATAAACGCAAGATGTATCAAATAGGGGGATGATGATGGATTTTACCCATTTTAATACGGCTGGTTATGCCCGGATGGTGGATGTCAGTGAAAAAACAGATACTGTACGTATCGCTACCGCCCAGGCGGTTGTCCGCATGCAGCCTGCTACCCTGCAGGCTATCCAGAGCGGCGGCATCAAAAAAGGGGATGTTCTGGGGGTTGCCCAGGTTGCCGGTGTCATGGGGGCCAAGCAGACTGCAGGTTTTATACCCATGTGCCATCCCCTGACGCTTACTTCGGTAGATATCGCCTTTGCCATCAATGAACCGGATTCCAATATAACTATTCGCTGCCAGGTTAAAACAACCGGGAAGACCGGCGTGGAGATGGAGGCTATCAGCGGCGCCGGTATTGCGGCCATGACGATTTATGATATGACCAAGGCGATTGACCGCTGGATGGAAGTTACCGATATAAAACTATTGGAAAAGAGCGGCGGAAAAAGCGGCCATGTCAAGCGGGAACTGTAAAGAAAGCTGGCTTTGAGAGGGGATACAATGTATAAAACAGCAATCCTGATTATGAGTGATAAGGGAGCCCGCGGCGAGCGGCAGGATGAAAGCGGCAGACAGATAAAAGAGTCGCTGGGGCTTCCCTACCGTGTGGATTACTATAAAATAATACCTGATGAAAAAGAGCAGATCATGGCAGAGATTTGTTATATCTGTGACCAATTGGCGCCGGCCCTGCTGCTGACCTCAGGCGGGACGGGTTTTTCCAGCCGGGATGTGACACCTGATGCCACCCGGGAGGTCATTGAAAAAATTGTGCCAGGCATACCGGAGGCAATCCGTTATTACGGGCTGCAGCGGACACCGAAGGCCATGCTGTCGAGAGCGATCGCCGGCATTAGGGGAAAAACTCTTATCATTAACCTGCCGGGCAGTGTTAAGGGGGTCCGGGAATCGCTGGAAGCGGTTTTGCCGGCTCTCAGTCATGGGTTGGATATTCTGCAGGGAGCAGCATCAGAGTGCGGGCAAGGGTGATGCTGCAGGCGAGTACCCTGAATTTTGAATCTATATGGAGGTCCTGAGAATGACGAAAGTACTGGCGGTAAATAGCAGTAAAGAAAAAGGGCAGCCCAAGCAAGCTGTGGAGAAAGGCTACTTTGCGCTGAATTGCGGGCTGCAAGGCGATGCGCACGCCGGTGACTGGCACAGGCAGGTAAGCCTTCTTGGCAACGAGAGTATTAATAAAATTAGAAAATTGGGCTTTGACAATCTGGCAACAGGAAGCTTTGCCGAGAACATTACAACCGAAGGCATCATTTTGTTTGAACTCCCTGTCGGCAGCAGGCTCAGGGTAGGAGAAACCGTGCTGGAGGTGACACAAATTGGTAAAGAATGCCATATGGGCTGTGCCATCCGGGAAAAAACGGGAGACTGTGTCATGCCCCGGGAAGGGATTTTTGCTAAGGTAATTACCCCGGGCTGGATAAAACCGGGGGATGAAATAGTGAGGCTCGACTAAATACGCGTGTTGATAAACAACAGAAAGGGCTGGAGATATGCAGATAGTCAGAGTGGAAGAAGCCATCGGCAATGTGCTTTGTCATGACGTTACCAAAATAGTACCTGGTGAATTCAAGGGACAGGCGTTTAAAAAAGGCCACATCATTACCAAACAGGATATACCCAAACTTTTGCAACTGGGGAAGGAGCATTTATATGTATGGGAGGTTAGGGAAGGGTTTTTGCATGAAAATGACGCCGGCCTGCGTATTGCCCGGGCAATAAAAGGGCAAGGGCTTGCTCTGACTGAACCCAGTGAGGGTAAAGTCAGTCTTGTGGCCGAGTATGACGGCCTGTTCACTGTAAATGAAGAGTTTTTAACAAGCATCAATATGATTGATGAGATTGTTGCTGCGACCCGGAACAACCACAGACCAGTAAAAAAAGGGGATATCGTTGCCGGTGTCCGGGTCATTCCTTTGCTGATTGAGGAAGCGAAAATAAAAATAGTGGAAGCGATTGGACAAGCAGCCGCTGTCACTGCCGTTTTTCCGTATCGCGCCTGTAAGGTCGGTATTATTACGACCGGCAGCGAGGTTTATCATGGGCGTATTCAGGATAAGTTCGGACCGGTCGTAAAAGCCAAGGTGGAAGGATACGGCTGTGAAGTAATACAGCATATCCTCGTTCCTGATGACCGGGACCAAATATCACAGGCTGTGACGGCCTTAATCGCTAACGGGGCTGATTTGATCCTGACAACCGGTGGTATGTCGGTTGACCCGGATGATGTCAGCCCCAGTGGGATCAGGAATGCCGGTGCGGAAATTGTAACCTATGGTGCGCCTGTATTGCCGGGGTCAATGCTAATGGTGGCGTATTTGGGGAAGGTCCCTGTTCTGGGACTGCCAGGCTGTGTCATGTATCATAAAACGACTGTTTTTGATTTGTTGCTGCCATTGGTTCTGACCGGCCGGCAGATTACCAGACCCATGATCGTAAAGCTGGGTCTGGGTGGCTTATGCCTGGATTGTGAGGTTTGCCAGTATCCGGCCTGTTCCTTTGGGACTGGTGCATAGATGGTAAGGGGGGATAAAGAATGAAAACAAGTATTTCCCTGGAAGAAGCGCAGGCAACATTATTAACATTAGTCCGGCCTGTTGAACAGGGCCAGGTACCTTTGATGGCCGCGACAGGCCGGGTGTTGTGCCGGGACATACAGTCCGGCGTAAATCTGCCGGTCTTTAGTAAATCTCCATTGGATGGTTATGCGCTGCAGGCCAAAGACAGTGAACAGGCTAAGCCGTCCCTGCCTGTAACGCTCACAGTGATCGAAGAGGTTCGGGCCGGTTATGTGCCCCGGAATAAGGTCATTGCCGGCACTGCTATTAAGGTGATGACCGGGGCGCCTATTCCGGAGGGGGCGGACGAGATTGTTAAATATGAGGATGTAACCAGAGAGGGGAATAGCATTAAGTTATTTAGTCCGGTTACACCAGGAAAAAATGTGATCAGGGCGGGGGAAGATGTAATTCAGGGCGAGATGATTGCTCCCGGCGGTATGGTGGTGACGCCGCCGTTGGTCGGGTTACTGGCGGCCATTGGCGTGGCGGCAGTGCCGGTTTTTGAAAAAGTCAGGATCGCTATTCTCAGTACCGGTGATGAGTTACTGGACCCGTCCCGTGACTTGCTGCCAGGGAAAATATATAACAGCAATCTCCACAGTTTAGGTGCTTACTGTCTGCAACTGGGAACGGCGCCTGTAGATATGGGAATTGTACCTGATGAAACCGGGGCCATTGCTGGGCGAATTTCTCAGGCTCTTCAGGCGTCTGATCTGGTTATCACGACCGGCGGCGTTTCCGTGGGGGATTATGATGTTGTTCCGGATGCTCTCACGCAGCTGGGGGCCGAAACTATTTTTTGGAAGCTGGATATGAAACCAGGCTCACCGGTCATTGCTGCCAGCTATAATAATAAATTAATTATTGGTCTTTCGGGCAATCCTGCTGCCGCCTTAATCACTTTCGACCTGCTTGTGGTGCCTCTGATCAAGAAAATGATGGGGCTGGAGAAACAGTTTCCCCCTAAAGTTTCGGCCATTCTGACCGAAAACTTTAATAAATCGAGCCAGCAGCGGCGCTTTTTGCGGGCGCGGGTTCACCGAAACAATGCCATGAATTATGTGAAGCTTACAGGTGAGCAAAGTAATGGGGTGTTAAAATCAATGATTGATTGCAACGCGCTGATCGACGTGCCTGCCGGAAGTGGCCCGCTTATTGCCGGACAAGAAGTTTCCGCAGTGGTTTTAGGCAATGAGCCTGGAAGTTTCCTGCAGGACACCAACTTTACTGCTTGAATTAATGCATTGCCCCGGACCTAAGGTAAAGAGCTGCTGTTTGCGGACAGCAGAAAGCCTAACGAAAATCTTTATTGGATTTTCGCTAGGCTTTCTGGAACGAATTTGTAGATCAGACAAGTCAGCCATAGGACTGATTTTGCTGCAACACCCTAATTGTAATAAACAAGACCGGACATATGCAAGGCGCCGACAACAAAGCAGGGCGGAAAAAGACCGCAATATAAGCCAAACTTTTAGGTGACGCACGGTACTAGTTAATATGGTAGTTATGATGACTGCAGGAATATAAGGAGAAGAAATATGAAGAGCATTAGAATCAAACTGGTGGTAACTGTTGCCACCTTATTCATCATTGCACTAAGTTTGCTGGCCGGGTTAAACTACTGGCAGGCTAAAAAAATATTAATCCAGGATGTAGAAACAGAGCTTGCCAGAACGGCTCAAAGCCGTTCCCAGGAAACGGCAAGCTGGCTTGACCGTATAAGGTCGGAAATAGCGGGACTGGCCCGCTCACCGGTTATTACTGCGGGCAAGAAGGAAGAAGTTGTTTCCTATCTGGCGGCAGAGCTCAATAATGCTAAAATTTATGAAAGCCTGATATGGATTGATTCATCGGGAAATTATTTTGATTTTAAAGGCGAAACCGGAACCTTAGCAGACCGCGGGTATTTTCAACAGTCTATCAAGGGAGAAACGATTATTTCCAATCCGGTAATTTCTAAAAAAACCAATAAACCGATTGTTATTATTTCGCTGCCCATTCGCAATGAAAATCGCATAATCGGCGTTTTGGCTGCCGCCATCAATATTGAGGCAGTGGAAAAACTGATCCTGGGCGTAAAGGTTGGCGAAACAGGTTATGCCTATGTGATTCAGAGCGACGGTTTAATTATTTTCCATCCCAACCAAGAGATTGTTCTTAAATTCAGCAGTCTCACCGACCCGAACGCGACTCCCGCGTTACAACTGGCTACAGAAAAAATGACCAGGGGCGAGCAGGGGATTGTCAATTACGAATATCTGGGTGTTAATAAATATCTGGCCTATGCGCCAATTCAGGGCACCGGCTGGTCTTTAGGCGTAAATGTACCTGTGAGTGAAATTACGGCAAAGTTAAATTCTTTTACCTGGATATCTCTCGCAATTAGTATTGTCGTGCTGATTTTAGCCATCCTGGTTGTACTTTTTACAGCAACCTGGATTTGCAAGCCGCTAAAAGCGCTTGAAACTGCCGCCAATGGTATTGCTGAAGGCGACCTGACAGTAACTAACATGGATGTGCACTCCGGCGATGAATTGGAACATCTGTCCCATATATTTGAAATCATGGCCGGTAATCTGCGCAGCCTGGTACAGCAAATCAACAATTCGGCAGAGCAGGTAGCCGCCTCATCGCAGCAATTAACGGCTAATGCTGAACAATCGGCTCAAGTAGCGGGCCAGGTGGCGGTCTCTGTTACCGACACGGCCCAGGGGGTTGATTGCCAGGTAGCTTCGGTAGACAACGCGCTGCAGTTAGTGGAAGCCATTGCCGCCACGGCGCAGCAGGAAGCAGGTAAGACTGAAGCTTCCTTAGCCATCGCCGATCAGGCCGTTGCGGCGGCTGCCACCGGCAATAAGGCTGTGGACATTGCTGTCAGTCAGATGAATCATATCCGGGATACGGTGGAAAGCTCGGCCCGGGTTGTTGCCGATCTGGGTGAACAGTCGAAGGAAATCGGGCAAATTGTCGCAACGATTTCCGGGATTGCCGCTCAAACCAATCTCCTGGCCCTGAACGCCGCGATAGAAGCTGCGCGGGCCGGTGAACAGGGCCGGGGATTTGCCGTGGTAGCCGAGGAGGTTCGCAGGCTGGCCGAACAATCGCAGGAGGCGGCCAAACAGATTGCAGCACTTATCAGCGACATCCAGGGCAAAACAGAGCAGGCGGTAATCGCTATGGCTGCCGGTACGCAGGAAGTAAGGCATGGTTCTGAGGTGGTGGACCAGGCCGGACAATCTTTTCTTGCTATTGACAAACACATCCAGGCCGTTGCGGACATTGCCCGGGGAACTGCCGGCGGGATGAAACAACTGGTTGGCAGCAGCCGGCAAGTCGTTGAATCCATTCGGGGGATTGAGCAGATCAGCCGGGAGATTTCCAGCCAAACGCAAACGATTTCCGCCGCCTCGGAAGAACAGTCGGCATCTATGGAAGAGATTGCTGCTTCAAGCCAGCACCTGGCCCAACTTGCAGAGCAATTGCAAAATGCGGTTAATCGGTTTAAGCTGTAGTTAAGAATCATGCAGTTGTTAGGGGGCAAAGCCATGGCGGTTAGTGGTATTATTCTGGCAGGAGGGCGCAGTTCCCGGATGGGGCGGGACAAAACGCTGCTCTCATTTAATAATGAAACACTTATAGAGCGTACGCTAAAAAAGCTGGCAGGTGTTGTGGATGAAATTATTATTGCGAGCAATCATACGGCAAAATATAATTTCAGCGGTGTTAAAGAGGTACCTGATCATTATCCGGGTCTGGGTCCGCTGGCCGGCCTGCATGCCGGACTATTGGCGGCGCAATATCAGTACGCATTTGTGATTTCCTGTGATATGCCGCTGTTTACAGGCGAGCTGGCAAGATACTTGCTCGGCCGGAGAAGCGGGTATGATGTTATAGCTCCTGAAATACGGCAGCGGTGGGAACCCCTGTGTGCCGTATATTCCCGCAGCTGTATTGGTCCTATCGAGCAGTGTTTGCAGGCCGGGGTGAGCCAGGTATATCAATTTTATCCCGAGGTGCGGGTCCTTAAAATTGCAGAACGTGAATTACAGTCGGTCGGGAACCTGGAAGAACTGTTTTGCAATCTTAATACCCCGGGCGACTTAACCCGGCTTGATCAGAACGGGCGGTATGTAAAACAAGCGGTACCAGGGTTTAATTGCAGTCAACAGGAGGAATAGAAAATGAATAATCAGGACACGCCGGTAATATCATTTGTAGCGAAATCGGGATCAGGCAAGACAACCTTGCTGGAAAAGGTCATAAAAAGACTGAAGGAACATGGAATCCGGCTTGCGGTTATAAAACATGATGCTCACCAATTTGACATGGATAAGCCGGGAAAGGACACCTGGCGGCTGACACAGGCGGGGGCAGATATTACGGCTATTTCTTCGCCGGCCAAAGTCGCGGTTATCGAAAAAGTTGGCGAAGAAAAACAGCTTGATGAAATAATTGGTATGATTTCAACTGTTGATCTAGTGCTTACCGAAGGCTTTAAACAGGGTAACAAGCCGAAAATCGAGGTATTCCGGTCGGCGGCTCATAAAAATCTGCTGTGTAATGCCGGCGAATTATTAGCGATAGCCAGTGATGTTGAGTGGAATATTGGCGTTCCCTGCTACGATATTAATGATATTGAAGGAATCACCGGGGCGGTTTTACGGTATATGCAAAATTTTTCAACTGCTGCAGCTGCCGGCAATAGGAGTCTGCCGGTTTAAGGCCGGCCGTAGTTTAGGGAGAGGGTTATTATGCGATATGAAGGAAATATTTACAGCCCCCATATAGCCGGGGATGATTACATCCTGCAGTGTACGATTGGGTGCAGTCATAATCAATGTACATTTTGCTATATGTATAAAGACAAGCAATACCGCGTCCGCGAGCTCAATGAGATTCTGGAGGATATTGAGCTTGCGAAAGAATATTATGGCGATGTAAAAAAGGTATTCCTTGCCGATGGTGATGCATTGACTATGCCGACAAAAGATTTAGTAACGATTTTAAAGCACCTGTATGCTGCCTTTCCCGGTCTTACCTATGTCGGAGTCTATGCCAGTGCAGCCAGCATACTGAGTAAAACTCTGAGCGAGTTGGAGGAACTGCAAAAATATGGATTAGTTGAGGCGCATTTAGGGGTAGAAAGTGGCGATGAGGAAATTCTGCGGGATATTCACAAAGGCGTTGGCTGCGAAGCCATGGTGCAGGCCGGGAGAAAGGTAAGGCAGGCCGGGATCAATTTGTTTGTTACTGTAATTTTAGGTCTTGCCGGAAGAACTCCGAAAGCCTGGGATCATGCAAAGAACACGGCTCAAATTTGTAATAAAATAC
>JAQSXM010000450.1 GCA_029256645.1 Sporomusa sp.
AGAACAACAGAGCATCTCCAATGCCGCCAATCAGTTATTTGTTTCTCAGTCCACCCTCAGCCATGCCCTGAATAAGATCGAAAACAAGCTGGGAACCTCCTTGTTTGACCGCTCTACCATACCGTTAAAGCCTACCTACGCCGGCAAGGTATTTGTAGAGACAGCTCACAAGATACTAACCCTCAACAAAGAACTCTATCAGCAAATCCAGGATATAGCCGAATACAAACGTGGTGCCCTTGTTATTGGTGTCACCCATCTGGCCGAACGCTATTATCTGCCTATGGTTCTACCAAAATTCCGCAAAAAATACCCGGGCATTCAACTCACGATTAAAACAGCCAGTCTTGCAGAGCTGGAGACCCTGCTTATTAAAAATACGGTTGACTTTGCCATTACCTTGCCGAATAACAATCCCCAGCTTGAATACCGGCCTATCTTTAACATGGATATCCTGCTGGCCCTGCCCATAAATCACCCGCTAAGCCAACGCCATCCCTGCCAGGACCAGCCATATCCCGAGCTTGATCTAAAAGAGCTTGCCCTTGAAGAATTCATTATTCTCCAGCCAGGCCGCATGATCAGAGAGACAGCGCTTGAGGCCTGTAGAGAAGCCGGCTTTACACCAAATATCGGTTTGGAAACCTCCAATTTGGATACAGCCCATGCCCTGGTGGCTGAAGGGTATGGCGTTACCTTTATGCTGGATGTTATTTCTTATAATGCTCCCAAAAAGGACAGGGTCGCCTATTTTAGGATCAAGAATTTTAACCTGTACCAGACCTTTTGTCTAGGGTACCTTAAAGGCAAGTATCTGCCAAAGGTAGTCGATGAATTTACGCAGGCGAAAAAAGTTCGATAATGCAAAATGCCCGTTTTTTATCGGCGCACTTGATACTGATTTGTAGCAGTTACAGACTCTTTTGTTTTTACCGGCATAATTTCATTTTCTACCCATACCGCCTAGAAAAATATGGGCAAATACGCTCACTCCCAGGACAATCCCAACAACTAAATGCACCATATCAAACCAATACATCACTACTTTAGGAGCTACCGGCAGGAATGCATATAATGCCCAACCGGTTACAATCAGCAGTATCCCGCCAAACAGCATCATAATCCCCATTTGCTTTTGGCCGGAATTCATTTTCCCCATTGGCGGCACCGGAATGGTTTTGCCGAATAGCATCTTCTGCGGATAACCGCCGCAAACTTTCATCCAAGCAATATCGCGTTCATCAAAGCTAAATATCCGGCGGATAAAAGCAACAATCCGATCTAAGCCAAAGAGGATATAAAAAATGCAGGCTATGGTGAAAATGCTGGCGCCAATTATATGTATTTGCATCACCATGTTCTGTAGATCGTCACTTAACGGTTTCAGCCAAATAAGAAAACCGGTAATCGCTGCTGGCAGAAAGCCCAAAATTAAACCCCAGTGAAACAGCCGGGAAACCAGCGGGTGCTTTAATACTCTTGGGCCTTGTTTACCGTGATGACTCATCAATATCCCTCCTACACCAACTTAGTTCTATCTATGTACTTTGTGTGAAATAGTTCTTCGGCCAAATGGCTGAGCGGGTTCTGGGCAAACTTTTTGTACACATCCGTTAAGGCCTGATTGTTATGACTTTGGCGGACTTTTGCTTTTTCATCATCCTTATAAATACCTTGCGCCCGCAGCTTGATGTATTTGGTGCGGTCCTGTACCAAATCTGTGGCAACATAAGCACCAGTCCATAGCACGGCAGCTGCTACACCGGCTAAGCCGATAAATTCACGCCGTGAGACTTTCACGGCCTTTTCTATATAATCATAATGCGCCATTGTGTTCCCTCCTTATGACCAGGGCAGTACAGCCTTGGCTTTATCCAGCCAAGAAGTACCCATTGGATTAATTGGCTGGCCGCCACCGTTGACACAGCCCCCTGGACAATTCATTACTTCAATAAAGTGATAGGGTGATTTGCCATCCCTTACCTCGTCTAAAAGCGGTTTCACATTTGCTTTAATACCATGGGCTACTGCTACTTTCAAGGTAATTTCTTTACCTGTTTTAGCATCTTTCATGGTAACACTGGCTTCCTTTACACCTTGGAGTCCGCGAACAGGCTTAAACTGAAGCACATCTAATTCTGTGCCGGTTATTACGAAATACGCGGTTCGTAAAGCAGCTTCCATTACACCACCGGTATTGGCGAAAATAGTACCTGCGCCAGAGTATTGAGCCAATGGATTATCCTGGTCGGTAAACTCGGGGACTGTTTTAAAGTCAATATTTAGCTTTTTAAACAGACGGGCCAGATCCCGGGTAGTGAGTATTACGTCGATATCAGGATAGATTCCTGCTTGGCCCTGTGTTTGCCAGTACTGAGCGGCGCTTATAAATTCCGGACGAGAAGCCTCAAATTTTTTTGCCGTACAAGGCATAACACCGACCATAAATATAGCAGAGGGATTAACCTTCCATACTTCTTTAGCACCATAGGTTTTCCCCAGCGCCCCGGCCATCATCATCGGTGATTTGGCCGAAGACATGTTTGGTAAAAGTTCCGGATAATACAGTTCTGCATACCGAACCCACGCCGGACAGCAGGATGTAAATTGCGGCAAAGGTCCTATATGCTGCTCTGCCGGCTCTCCTAATGCATAGTGGCGGATCTTGCCAATAAGCTCCATGCCCTCTTCCATAATGGTCTGGTCAGCCGCGAAATTAGTATCAAGCACTTTAAAACCGGCCTGTTTCATAGCTCCATACAGTTTTTCCGTTACCAGACTGCCTGGTTCCATACCGAATTCTTCACCAATCGCAACACGAACGGCCGGAGCAATAGTTGCCACAACGGTGGTTTGCTTATTCTTGAGTTTTTCAATTACCTGATCCACTACGTCAACCGTATCTTTAGGAGCTCCGAATGGACAGTTAATAAGGCATTGACCACAGGCGACACATCTTTCGCTGTCGACCTTATGCACAGCCCCGTATTTGCCTTCGATAGCATCTGCAGGGCAAAATGACTTACAGGAATCACAGCCTTTACAAGCCTTGCGGTCAATTTCAATAACGTTGGTTAACTCCTGTCGTTGAAATCCTTTCAAAATTTTACCTCCTTACATAAACTAATTTGCTCGTTGCTATCTGTCGCAAGATACATGCCAATATGATTTTTGAAAAATACCGTTTTTTTAAAACCTTTCAACTATGTATAAATTCTGAACTTACATTGCTTTTATCTGTTGATATAGTCAAATAAAAAAAGGATACCGTTTCACTTGAAACAGTATCCCTTCTTTTATTTGATACACTTTTCATGTTTCTCTACCTTACGTCAGAACGTGTAACTCGGGGTCTACCATGGTAATTGTGAGCCATGCCCCCAAAAAAATGATATAATAAAAAATAGACGAGGGTGTGGCTCATGGGGTTAGTTTCTCACGCAAGTGAGATAACTCAGCTCTGAAATGCCGCCCTCGTTTTTACCGGGATGATGCCATTCCTGCGGGAAGTGGCTCTGTTAGTAGACGTAACGTTAGATAACGACAAGGGTAGTAGACGTAAAATAGGCGGAGGGGAAAATATGCAACAACAACAGTTGTTAGTTGGTGTGGACGTAGGATGTCATAAGCATAATGTCGCCATCGGTGGGCCCAATGGAATGATTGATCAGTTTGAAATCACTCATGATTCTCGTGGTTTTTCATATTTTTTTAATCAAATCGCTGAGCAGGCTAGGCGACAAGAACTATCGACTGTCGTTGT
>JAQSXM010000059.1 GCA_029256645.1 Sporomusa sp.
CCGGACTTTATACTTCGATACCCCGGCCATAATTAGTTTGTCGCTGAGGTAGCCGGTAGCAAAAGTGACAATACAGAGTGCAGCCCAGGGGAAGGAGGCGGCAATTCCCATCTTTTGCAGGGAAAAGTTCTGGGCCTCCATGAGATACAGCGGCAGCCAGGCTAAAAACACATACATAATGTAGTCGGTTATAAAAAATTGGATGCCAATTGCCCAGAACTGGGGAGAGGTGAGAAAGCTTCGCCAGGGTGCCAGTTCTTTTTGGGGTTGGGTAGCTTCCGGATTGTCGCCCTCAATATGGGCAACCTCGGCAGCATTGACAAACTTATTATGCCGGGGCGACTCGGTGGCGAAATAGTACCAGGCTGCAGCTAGAATAATGCCGGCAGCACCGAAGATCACAAAGACAGAACGCCACCCGAAGGCCAGCATAAGAGCGACGGTGGCAGCCGGGCCGACTACAGGACCGAAAAATACACCACCTAATAAAAACGATGCGCCACGGGCTTTTTCGTTCGAATTGAACCAACGATAGATGAACCGGCTGAACGAGGGGGCCAGCGGGCCTTCGCCGATGCCGAATAAAGTGCGGACAACCGCAAACATGGGCAGGCTGTTACAGGTTGCCGTCAGCGCAGTGAAAATTGACCAAAACGTTGCGGCGACGGTGATTACCACGCGGTGCCCGAAGATCTCGGACATGATCCCGCCAGGTATCTGCATAAGCGAGTAACCAAGAAAAAATGCTGTTTGCAGCAAGCCAATATCCATTTTGCTAAAACTAAATTCTTTCATAATCTCCGGGGTAGCTACTGACAAATTGACGCGATCCATATAAGATATAAAACTGATGAGGAACATAAGTACTGCCAGAAACCAGCGAAACTGAGTAGATTTTGTGTTCATAGTAACCTCCTGTAAAATAATAAATGCTAAAGCTTGGGAGAATTCGTCTATTGGCGGGGAAAATAAAAAAAACCCTTATCCCAATAGAATAGATCTAAGGGGCAAGAGGTTAATCCCGCGGTACCACCCTTGTTAACCGTTGATAAACAACGGTTTTCTCGTCAGGTCAAACAACCCTAAGCAAATAACGGTTGCACTCGTTTGAGTCGAGTCCGGCGAAGCTTACTTGGCGAAAAAAAATCAGCCGTTGGGCTTTGCAGTTCAGGAGTGATTAGGCTATACCGGTTTGTTACTGACTCGCACCATCCGTCAGTTCTCTGAAACTCTGCGGCAAGCTTGTCTCCTTCATCACTTTTAATGGTTATTAATATTGTAATGTTGTAAACTTGCAATACCTAAAGTATAGTCACCCACATGCTATTCGTCAAGTAATTTTTGTGCGATATATTTTCATAACAGATGTAACCCTGGTTGCTTTACGCCATAGTGGAGTGTCGATAATTAACTCAATTAATAAGACACAACCACCGTCCCCTCGTCTTCATGTGTTTAATAGCAAAAGGATGGACAGGTTATTTTAATGCACAGCTGGGCGCTCTTATTAGGTAATTTGTAGTTTACAGGATAAAATAAAATGATAAGATAAATGAAATAGGCCAAAGTCCCGAAAGATGCCTTGTATCTTTTATAAAGGACTTGAACGTCAAAAGATTAATGAAGATAATTGTTAGGAGAAACTATGAGAGTACTAGGGTTAGTCGCTTCTCCCCGCAGGGTTGGCAATTCAGAAATAATCGTGAAAGAAATGATGAATGTACTTCCTAATGACTGGGATAAAGGCATGGTCAGCCTTAATAACCTGAGGATTGACCGCTGTAAGGCCTGTTATGCCTGTTTGCCTCAGGAGAAAAGATGTATCCTGAAGGATGATTTAAACTTTTTTCTGGATTGTATCAGAGAAGCCGACAAGGTAATTATTGCTGCACCAGTATATTTCCTGGGCCAGCATACCATACTGAAGCTGATTAATGACCGTTTGATATCAATTTTAAATAACGGGGCAGAATATTTTGCCGGAAAACAATGTGTGATTGCCGTACCCTATGGGATTAAAGACTGGGAGGGGTATGCCAGAGAAGCAACCATGAATTTTGCAAGATTCCTGGGACTGAATGTGACTGGGACGATGATCATTAATGCGACCCTGCCGGGTGATGTTGTTGATCAAGCAACTCTATCAGCGATAAGGAAGCTGGCTAAGTCGCTGGAGGACAATTCTGTTGTCGATTTTAATGATCCCGGTAAAGTATATTGTCCCGATTGTGGCAGCAGTCTTTTGCAGATCTGTCATAATTCGAAGTGGCATTGTGTATTTTGTGATGCGGGCGGTGAGTGGTCGGTTGCTGACAGGCAATTCGTCCTAACCTGGAACCTGGAGGACCACCGGCGATTCTCCCAGGCTGGCATGATCGCGCATGGGCATGCTCTGACACAGGCAAAAGATAAATTTATCAGCAGCAGGAAGCAAGTGGCTGCCATACAGGGGCAATATAAAGAGCCTGATTTGTGGATAAAACCGGATCAATCCTGAAACAGCTGATGTCAGATCCGGTTATGTTAAATATTGATAAAAATTGGATTATTAAGCAGGATTTTGCTAATAAGTTTCGAAACTACACTTTATATAGAAGAATAATAAGTGCGTTAATAGTAAGTTGAATTCAGCAAACTTATCGAAAGATAGGGACGCAAAGCCGTGGGTCTACCAGCTTTTTTGTGCTTAAGACTGCCAGGTTGCAATCTGCATTCTGGCAGTCTTTTGCATTTTCTGATAAAGATCATGATAGAAATTATTGTAACAGACGCGAATAACCAGAATGAATAATAAATATTATTTTGCGAAAGGAAAGATTATTTATGAAAATTACGAGTATGAAAAAAAGGCTTCTGCTAATCTTGCTTCCCTTTTTTATTCTGATTTTTGGGTTACTGCTGGGGGTTAATTATTATTGCGCAGAACAAGCTTTGCTGGCAAGTGTTGATGAGAATGCAATTGCGATTGGGAATGATTATTCTAATCGGATTGAGGCCTACGTACAGGGAGCAATGCTACAACTGGAGGCCTTTTCTACGACGAAAGCATTATACAATCCGGCTGATAAGCAGCAACTGCTGGCGGCTTTGCAGGATTGTGCAAAGCGTTTGGGTCACCTGGAGAATGTAACCTATATCGCTATCGATGGCTCGGCCCTTCGCCCTGATGGAACGACGACCCAACTCGGCGAACGAGAATATTTTAAACAGGTTGTTGCCACAAAAAAGTCGCTGGTTTCTGAGGTTCTGGTTTCAAAAACCACCGGGAAAATTGCCGTAAATGTGGCGGTACCACTTCTTTATAACGATCAGTTGACTGGCGTGTTAACTGGTACCGTTTCCCTGGAGAAATTGACTGCCCTGATTAAAGACATGCAGTTCCTGGCTACCGGGTATGGAGCTATTGCCGACAATACCGGCAAGCTGATTATTCATCCCAAACTGCCGGAGCTTGTTGGTAAATTAAATTTTACCGAAAAAAAGGTGAATCCTGCGCTTAATATGAAAGAATCTGAGCTGGATGATCATTTTATCAGCCTGTTTAAAACAGCTGCTGAAACCGGCAAGCCAGTGAGGGGGACTTACAAATTTGTTGATGGCATAACTAAAATTGGTGTATTTACGCCAATCGTACTGCCGGGAAATCAGCAATGGATTCTGATTGTAACCGCACCGGAGGCTGAGGCCACGCAGGCGATAACCTCATTAACCTATGCAATGCTGACCGGATCCCTCTTGTGTCTTATTCTGGCTACCGTGTTTATCATCTTTATCAGTAGAATTCTTTCCAGGCCGATTAGCTTAATCAGGGACGAATGCCTGCTGTTAGCGCAGGGGGACCTTCGTGACCAGCCGGAACGGGTTTTTTCTCACGATGAAGTAGGGCAGTTGGCGCAAGGTTTTCAGGAAATGCGCAACAGCCTGAGAGCCCTGGTAACCAATGTACTTTCTCAGTCTGAATTATTAGCGGCTTCCAGTGAACAGTTAACGGCAAGTGCCCATCAATCTGCAGATGCGGCTAATCAGGTTGCCGGTTCGATCACGGAGATTGCCCAGGGGGCAGACAGCCAGGTAGCAGCAGTTGGTCAGATCACTGCAAGGTCACAAGCAATGGCTGAACAAGTAAATCAAATCTCACAAGCAACAAAAGAATTATCTCAAATTGCAGAAGATACAGCAGAGGCAGCAAAACAAGGCCGTAAGTCTGTTGATCAAACCGCAGAGCAGATGAGCGAGATCGGTGAGAACACAGATACTACCCAGGCGACAATTGAGGAATTAAGCAAAAGCTCCCAGGAAATCAGAGAAATCGTTACCCTCATAGCCTCTATTGCCGGGCAGACCAATCTACTGGCTCTAAATGCAGCAATTGAAGCAGCGAGGGCGGGGGAACAAGGACGCGGATTTGCGGTAGTAGCAGAAGAAGTCCGTAAGTTAGCCGAACAATCCAATCACGCTGCCAGTAAGATCAGTGCATTGATTGAAAAAAATGAGTCGAATCTCAACGAGGTTGTCGTGATTACGAAAAATGGAACTGCCGGCATACAAACAGGTATTTCCCTTGTCCACAGTACCGGAGAGAGTTTTAACAATATAGCTGACTCCATTCTGGCCATAGCCAGGCAGGTTCAGGATATTGCGGCAGCGATACACCAGATCGATACAAGCAATGCAACCTTAGTTCAATCAATTCATGAAATTGATGCATCCAGTGCAAATGCTGCATCCCAGTCGCAGACTGTTTCGGCAGCGACTGAAGAGCAGTCGGCATCGATGCAACAGATTGCTTCATCCAGCCAAAGTCTGGCCGTACTGGCTACAGAATTACAGGCTGGCATAGCAAAATTCCGGTTATAACCGGATAATATATAGCTTGTTTCCTGTAAAAACTCCTGTCAGATCCAGTGGATTTGGCAGGAGTTTTTTATTTAAGTGAGAAATATGCTGGTTAGATAATTAAAAGAATACACAGCATAGGAGCGTTTTATCATGAATAAAAGGTATCTTTTTATTTGCTACCCGAAATGCACGACTTGTCAAAAAGCAAAGAAATGGCTTGATGCCAATGGTATCGAATATGAACAACGGGATATTAAAGAGCACAACCCAACACTAACCGAGTTGCAAGATTGGTGGCAGAAAAGCAACGTATCAGTTCGTAAACTATTTAATACAAGCGGACTTTTGTACAAAACGTTGTCGCTGAAGGATAAACTGGCAACTATGTCTGATGCGGAGCAGCTTGCCTTGCTTGCAACCGACGGGATGCTTGTTAAACGGCCGCTGCTGATTACCGGCGATAAAATCTTAGTAGGGTTTAAAGAACCGGAGTGGGAGACTCTCCGATAGAGGCTTACAGCTTACCGGAACGGATAATCGCATAAAGCAGCCAAATAAACATGACCATGGCAATCGCGAAGCCAATTTCCACAATGGGAAGCTTCCACAACAGGGAATATTGCCCGGCAATACTTAAACTGACGATAATACTGGACATAATGAGACTAAACGCCAGCAAAATAATGCTGAAGGACAAGCGGTTACTAATCCGGTCCTGGGTCTTCAGGATATGTTCTATCTCTGGAATGGCAATCTCTAAATGCAATCGCCCGCGTCTGACAATTGAGCGTAATTCATGAAAATACTGCGGGAAACTGATGAACAGCTCACCAAAGTCGTTGAGATTTTGTAATAATGCTTTTGTAAGATTTTTGGGATGCAGGCGTTCCAGCAATAATTTCTGGCCGAACGGCTCAGCAATATCGAGAATACTTAAACCAGGGTCCAGTTTTTCCACGACCCCTTCCATGGTAAGTAACGCCTTCCCGACTAATACCAGATCGGCAGGGATTTTTATTTTGTGCTTCAGGGAGACGGCAAATATGCTGCTGACTGCTTCACCAAGACTGACTTTGCTTAACGGAACACCATAGTATTTCTCCTTTAATAGATCAATATCTTCTCTGAGTTGCAGCCTGTTGACCGTATCGGGGACAACCCCGATACGGAAAATGGCTTTGGCTAAGTCATCCGAGTTTTGACGCATTAAGCCGATGACTACAGAAGATAGGTTATACTTCATTTCAGCACTGAGACGGCCAACCATCCCAAAATCCAGAAAGGCAATGATTTCTCCCGGCAAAACGACGACATTCCCCGGATGCGGGTCACCATGGAAGAAACCCTCCATAAAGATTTGGTGAAAGATCCCTTTGGCAAAGCGCTCTGCTAAAAGCGAAAGATTATAGCCTTGCTGCTCTAATTTTTCGCTTTTGCTTATTTTGATTCCCTCGATATATTCTGCCGTTAACACTTTCCTTGTCGAATAATCCCAATAGACTTTAGGAATGTATATCAGGTGATTATTAATAAATTGTTTTGAGATTTTTTCGGCATTGCGGCCTTCACAATCATAGTCGAGTTCGTTGCGCAGTGATTTCGAGAACTCATCAATCATATCCGCAAGTTGATACCTTTTTGCCCAATGAAACCGGCGTTCAGCCAGGTTGGCCAGTTCGTAAAGAATCTCCAGATCGGTTTCGATAGCGGTGGCGATGCCGGGACGCTGAATTTTTACTGCAACAGTCTCGCCTGTTTTTAAAACTGCCTGGTGGACCTGTCCAATAGAAGCTGCCGCCAGTGGCTCTGGCTCAAAATGCTGAAAGATTTCTTCCAGTGTTCCCCCTAACTCTTCTTGAAGTACAATACGTACCTCCGTAAAGGGGAAGCCTGGTACGTTATCCTGCAGTTTTTCTAATTCCCTAATAATCTCCAGGGGCAGCAGATCCGGCCGCGTACTGGCGATCTGGCCTAATTTAACATAGGTTGGGCCTAATTGTTGCAGGACTAACCGGATGCGTTCACTTACGCCTCCGGTTATTTCTTCAGTAAATATCGGCCGTACCCGCTGGTAATAGGGAACCTTCTCAATTAATCCCATCTCTTTTACAATATAGTCAAATCCCTGGCTTAGCAGCGCAGTCGCAATCTCACGATAGCGGTTGATATGGCGCACTCTCTTTGCAAACATGGTACCATCCTGACCCCTGCTCTAGATTTAAATCATTATTTTGTCAATATCCCCGCTTATGTCTGTGCATATACTTCGCTTTTGCTGCTAAAAATCCAATTTTCACCTTGTAAGAATACTAAACACATGCTAAAATAGAATAAATTAAGACAGTTGGTCAATGCAGACCTCCCTGAGCCTTTGCTTGGGAGGTTTTTTTGTATTGATTTCCACTTCTTGGATTGAGATCTTGAATCTCAATGAATTAGGAGCGATTGGATGAAAGTACTGGACGCAGACTTAAAGCAGGAGATTGCCCGTGTCAATAATAATGTGAATCTTTCCCTGTTTGGGACAGGCTTGCGAAAACAGCGTGTAACCATTGTGGAAGATAAGATTATTATTACGGCAGATCATAAGCGTATCCCGGCCTTGGCAGCAATTGACCAACGGGATCGAATGTCCTCGCGGATAGCAGATGTGGCAATATTAGACGAGTATAAACGCCGCCTCAAGCAGGAGCTTATTGAGCAAATACATCTGCCGGTCATCTGTGTCCTTAAAGACTATGCTCCTGATTATGAATTGGCAGTAACCTTTATTCTGCTGAAAGATGGGCGCTAAGGAAAAGGTGAATCCTGAATTAAAAATATTGTAGGTCGGTCGTAGGAACTCAACAAAGAGAGCCGAAAGCTACCGCTTTTTGTAATGCCGCTGGGTGCGTAAAACAAGCGTACCCGTGTGTCAGGACTAGGCGGTAGCTTTGTTTTTTTATCAAGGAGGTTGGACAGCATTATCAAAGTAAAAGATGTTCTGGATGCATTGGATCAAATCACTGGCGGCAGATGTGTAAAGAATCTGGAGGATATATTTAGCGGCAAGAACAAATTTGTGGTCATGAAGTCGTCAAATATCCCTGGCAAAGAATGCATGGAGCTGCCTGGCCTTATTTGTGGCGACCTGGCAGCCCCCGTAAAGAAGATTGCGGTGACGATGACACTAACAGAGTGCAATATTGAATTAGCCGGCGCTACCGGTGTTGATGCCATTATTGCCCATCATCCGGTGGTTGAGGCTGCCAATTCCGGCGGTGTCAATATTAGAGGCTATTTAAATCTCTATGGTTTATCAGTTTTTGAATTACATGAGGCTTTTCACGGTCTGCACCCTGGTATTGCTTATATCCACGGACACAGGGCTTTTCGTGTGGATATTGCTTACGGCGATATTGCCGGCAACATCATGTATGTCGGTAAAGCACTGGATAATGTACCAACCATCGGCGCTATTTTGGACAGGCTTAATGAATTCATGGGGATGGGTGAAGAACAGAAAATGCTGCTGACCGAAAAGAATGTGCGCGACTGCAATGAAATCTGTGAAACCAATGTAGCCACAGGCGGTCAGCTGCTTGTCGGCGCCCGGGACAATAAGGTTGGAACTATTATTCACATCTTCCCCCATACCGGTTTTACCGCTCAACATCTGGCAATGGCCAAGCAAGAACATCCGGAAGCAGATACGGTAATTGCATCGATAAGCCGGGTCAGAAGAGATAGTGAGTTAGTGAAAAAGGCGGAAGAGCTTGGTCTTAATTTCGTTGTCGGTAATTCTCATGCCATGGAAATGCTGGAGAATGGGCTGCCGCTGGCTACAGCCTTGCAAAAACTATTACCGGAGGTGGAGGTTGTCCTTTTTCGCGAGCGGATTACCTCGACCCCGCTACATAAGGTTGGTACCGCTTCTATCAGGAATTACGCGGATTATATTGCCCGGGAATACCTGGTCAACAAGAAAGGGGGGGAGTGAGTAGGCACCCCAAGGTAATGCTTTATAGGAAAGTGTAGATTATGAAACTGTAAAATGTAAGGAGGACAAGACAATGGCAACTATAACAGATCGTTTAGGTAATCTTCCCCTGGGTAGTTTTCACTACCGGCTCTTATTGTTAATGGGCTCAGGCATTGCATTCGAAGCACTGGACACCGGACTTATTGCATTCGTTTTGGCGAAAATGATCGGGGCCTGGAACCTGTCGCCGGCCCAAATTGGCTTTATCAGCAGTGCCGGTTTACTGGGTATGGCAGTTGGCGCTATTTTATCCGGTACCCTGGCTGACCGGATCGGGCGAAAGAAGATTTTCGTCGCGACATTGGGAATATACGCTGTGGGTACCGGGCTGTGCGGCCTGGCCTGGAACTATGAATCCTTGCTGGCGTTCCGTTTCTTAGTCGGTGCCGGCGTAGGTGGCCAGCCGCCGGTGGCCAATGCACTGATGAGTGAGTATGCGCCGGTAAAACATCGCGGGAAAATGCTGGTGCTGCAAAATAGCAGCTGGGCAATTGGCTGGCTGCTGGCTGCGGTGATCTCTTATCTGATTATCCCCAAATATGGTTGGCAACTCGCTTTCTACATCGGAGCGCTGCCGGCCCTTGTGGTTGTTTACGTTTGGCGAATATTGCCCGAATCAGCGATGTACCTTGTCAGCAAAGGCCTGCATGCAGAAGCCCATGTACTGGTCTCCAAGATTGAGCAGGAATTGGGTGTGCCGGTGGGGGAACCGTCCCCTTTGTCCGAAATAGCGGGTACAAATACGAAAAAATTTGGTTTTATGGATCTATGGTCTCCTCTGTATCTCCGGCGGACTATTTGCCTGTGGGTCCTATGGTTCGGTATGGTATACTCCTATTATGGTATCTTTACGTGGCTGCCCTCGCTGTTGGTGAAAAGTGGCCATACACTCATCCGCTCTTTTGAATTCCTGTTGTATATGACCCTGGCACAAATTCCCGGCTATTTTACAGCAGCCTATTTTGTTGACAAGATCGGGCGCAAGGCGACTATGGGAACCTTGTTGGTGATATGTGCTTTATCAGCCTTTATGTTTGGCAGTGCCACATCGGCCGAAGAAATTGTGCTGTGGGGCTGTGTCATGTCCTTTTGTAACTTAGGAGCCTGGGGAATAACCCACGCCTATTCGGCAGAGCAATATCCCACCCATGCACGGGCTACCGGTGTGGGCTGGGCTGCAGCCTGTGGCCGGATTGGCGGTATCATCGCCCCTATCGTTGTCGGCTCGCTGATGACAGGTTCAGAGCAGTACGGCACTGTGTTTATGATGTTCACAGTTGTACTGGCAATCATTGCGATGGATATTATATTCCTGGGCAAAGAAACTATGAATAAATCGCTGGATGAACTGACCGAGAAACAGCCTGTTCCCAACCTGGCACTGGCAAGCACAGTCGCTACCGGGGATGATACAAAGGGTTCGGTGTAACTGGGCAGTCTGAGGAAGGGACCTTCCTCAGGTGTTTATATACTGACCAGCAGGTGGATGGGTGGTCCACTTGCTGGTTATATTTTATCAACTCTGACAATAAAGGTGCCGCGGGACTGCCAGTCGATCTGTATATCAGGCAGGTTAAGGGGAATATGTATAGCCGTTCCACCCTCTGTGGCGATATCTAAGCTCAGGCAAGCAGCCAGGCAGCCCGGATCAAGGATAATATCAGTCGAAATTCTGAATAATAATTTAGAAGGGTCGCCCTTGAACTCAACCCAGGCAGACGGTGCGGCCTCAATAACTCCTGATCCTGTATCCATTTCCTCCCTGCTGTAGCACTTGCTGCGTCCAGACCCTGCCAGGCGTTTTCCCGGCTTAATCAAACCGGCGAACTGGAATTCGTCACGGCCAGTTGCCTCAGGGTACAAATTGTCTCCTGCCAGTACAGTACTCTCAAAATAATTGCCGGGAGTCACTGCAATGTCCTGTTGGGCATTCCACTCAAAACAACACTTCATTTTAACCACACCCCCCAAAAATCTCCTTATATAGTATGACGCCCCTGCTTTTTTGTTCCAAATGGCGCCATAAGCTGTAACGGGATTAGGGGAAAGGAAAAATAGCAATTCGAGATAACAGGGTGAAATATGAGGAGGGGTATAATGAATAAAAAAGTAGTAATTGTCGGTGGCGGCTGGTCCGGTGCTGCAGCTGCACTGGCGGCACGGAAAACCGGCTGTGAGGTAGAGCTGTTTGAGCGGGCCGACATGCTGCTTGGTACCGGTCTGGTTGGCGGGATTATGCGTAACAATGGCCGCTTTACCGCTACCGAAGAGTTAATAGCAATGGGCGGGGGCGAGTTATTTGAAATCTGTGATGAAAACTCGCGCCACAAAAATATCTCTTTCCCAGGGCATAATCATGTTAGTTTATATGATGTAGCAACAATTGAACCGGCGGTTCGCCGGGCGCTGGTGGCAGCCGGGGTAAAAATTCATGTCAAAACCCGGGTTAACGATGTTGTAATGGCGGATGCCAATATCGTCAAAGTGAGTGTCAGTCTCTTTCAGGGCGAAGCGTTTGAGGTTACGGGTGATGCGTTTGTTGATGCATCAGGTACCGCCGGGCCTCAGGGAAATTGTATGAAATATGGTAATGGCTGCGTAATGTGTATCTATCGCTGCCCGACCTTTGGACCCCGTTTCAGTATTGCCGCTAAGGCCGGAGTCAAAGAAATTATTGGGGAAAAAGCCGATGGTACGTTTGGTGCGATGAGCGGATCATGCAAACTCCATAAAGATTCTCTTGATCCCGCAATCAGAGAACAGCTTGAAAGTACCGGTGTTTGCGTGATTGCAGTACCTCATCATCTGCAAAAAAGCATGGAATCTCTTGGGCAAAAGGCATGTCAGCAGTACGCACTAAAAGAATTTGCTGAAAATATCGTCCTGTTAGATACCGGCCATGCCAAACTCATGTCGGCCTATTACCCGCTGGATTTACTGCGGCAAATACCTGGTTGCGCGAATGCCCGCTTTGAAGACCCGTATGCCGGCGGTATCGGCAACTCTATGCGCTATTTTGGGATGCTGCCCAGAGATAATGCCTTGAAGGTACAAGG
>JAQSXM010000060.1 GCA_029256645.1 Sporomusa sp.
TACAGCCTGAGTATCCGGATTTTTGCCGATACCGCCATACACACTGGAGGTGCATCCGCTGTCGGCAAGGATTTTTTCTATTTTGGCAATAACGCCGCTCTTTTGCATCGCACTGCCACCGGTTACAATGAAAGCCCGTTCGGCTTTCATTGCTTTCAGCTCAGCAATTGAGCCGCAACCGGTAATAATGACCTGGCCACCCAACATTACTTTTTTCATGCGATCATCTCCTCCTTACTTTCAGGGCCTCTCTCACATGGGCAAACCTAGTGAAACTTCACCAAAGTGCATATATCCACTTTGCTTCTATAAATAAGTATTGGACAAAAACAGGTCAATACCTGCCATAAAAATATAAAGCAGTACCAGCGCCAACGCCTGATACTGCTTTATTTCAACTTTATTATTGCGGCTTTTTACCAAACCACTGTTCATAGATTTTAGCATATTCGCCGTTTTGTTTAATTTCGTCCATCGCTTTGTTAATTTTCCCAGCCAGTTCAGTGTTTTTCTTGGTTACAGCCACGCCATATTCCTCTGAATTGAGCACTTCGCCCACCAGTTTAGCGTCTTTGCTGCCGCCCTTGGCCAGGTAGTATTCGTTTACCGGCAGGTCATTGACAACAGCGTCAGCACCGCCGGCTTTTAGCTCAAGATACGCTTCTGATGCGCTGTTAAACTCACGAACCTTGGCATCCTTGATCTTTTTGGCTTCTTCAGCACCGGTAGTACCAATTTGTACGGCAATACGCTTGCCTTCGAGATCTTTAAAGCTTTTAACGGCACTGTTATCACCTTTTACGACAATCGATAAGCCTGACTTGTAATACGGTTTGGAGAAGTTAACTTTTTTAGAGCGCTCTTCGGTAATAGTCATCGCCGACGCAATGGCATCAATCTGACCGCTTTCCAGGGCCGGGATCAGTCCGTCAAAGGCCGTATTGACAACTTGAACCTCCATACCCATTTGTTTACCAAGGGCCTTCATCAGGTCCACGTCAAAGCCTACATAATCTTTGCTCTTCTCGTCCTGGAATTCAAATGGCGGGAAGGTCGCCTCGGCGCCAACTTTAAGGACTTTAGCGGCAGCTGGTTGAGCTTGCTGACTACCACCACAGCCGGCTAAACCCACTGTCAGAACAAACAAGGCCAGAACAGCAAAAGCAATCCATTTTTTCGACATAATATGTAGTACACCCCTCTTATGCATAATCTATTCATAATTATACAGAACTTTTTAATGGCAGCCAAGCACCACAAACTGCCGAATTCACGATAAAAGCAGGCGTTTACTCCAGCAAACGCCTGCTTCAACCCTTTTACTAACATTCATGTCAAATTTCTGACACTATCGTCCTGCCAGCATGGGCATCAGCTAGCCTAGGTGGCCAGCAGGCGCGCAAGCTCCTGATAATACACCAGCTGATCAACAAACAGGATCCGCGTCAAACCACTGGGAGACGGTACCACAAAATCGTTCACCCCAGCCACCACATTATCTGGCTGCTGCCCGCATTTTATGCTGGAACGGCCGGCAAATTCCTTATATACCCCCACCCCGGAAAAACAGGCGATCTGTGGTCTGTATTTCCGGAGTTTATCCTGCAGAATGCCCCGCCCGTCCCGGTATTCAGCTTTAGTAATCTCGTCGGCAGCCCGGCTGGGGCGGGCTACGATGTTGGTAATGCCCAGACCGACAGCCAATAATGCCTGGTCTTCCTCCGGGCTGAATTGATAGGGTGTAAGGCCTGCCGCTGCTAACAGCTTCCAAAACTTATTCGAATAGCCCGCAAAGTGATGACCGGTTTCGGCAGATCTGCGGCCAGGATTAAAACCAATAAATAAGACTCTCAGGTTATAGCCAATTATGTCAGGTACTTGGTTCATAGAAACCTCTCTGCTGGAATTTTATCAGCGGTCACCCCCGCCTTAGCGTAAACATGCTAACCTCTGCCGGGCAACCAATTCTAAGCGGCATCCAATGTCCTGTGCCAACACTGACATAACCATAAGAGCCCTCTTGCTGGAACACCCCTCTCATATAGCGATACTGCACAGGCAGCAGCGAAACACCAAAAATTGATACCTGGCCGCCATGGGTATGCCCGGCTAAAGACAATGGCACCTTAGCTGCAAAAGAGTTATCAAAAAAATCCGGATGATGGGCCAGGAGGACGGTAAATGACCCTGACGGTATTTCCCGCACCGCCTGAGCAAAAAAATCCCGCCGCTTTACTTCCAGCTCTTCTTTATTTTTCCCCCAGGGATAATCGACACCAGCCAGGTATAGACCATTGCCTACAGCCTGACTCCGGTTTTCCAGCACAGTCACCGGACTGGCATACAGCGCCTTACGAATGAGTCCGATATCCCGGAAGTATTCATGATTGCCCCAGCAATAAAAGATACCGTGAGGCATCTCCGGCTGGAAAGCCGTCAGGCGCTCCATGGTTGGTGACAACAAATCCAGGTCATCCACCAAATCACCGGTAATTGCCAACAGATGCGGCTTTTCCTGTTTAACCATCGCCAGTACCCGGTCAAGCTTCTCCATGCCGAAAAACGACCCGATATGGGTATCACTGATCTGGGCAATGGAATAGCCGTCAAGCCCCGGCGGCAGGTTGGGAAAAGACAGGGTATAGCGGTTAAGAACTATATTAGTATCCCCGCCAATCACCCCATATGCAGTGACCGCCAGCGGTACCGCAGGGACCACCGCCACGGCCCCCTGCAAGAACTGCCGGCGTGTTATGCCCCCCAGTACCGGCAATTCTTCCTGTACTGGTTCTGTCTCCATTTGCCCGGTTTCCGGGCCGCTAAGCCACCGTACAAGCAGTCTTACAGCATAACCAGCCAGCAGTACCACCAGCATAAATAACAAGCCAAACAGCCACACATAGGCCGCGTAACTAACATACCGGACCCCCTCGCCGGGAAAGCCGTCAGCCGGCCGCAGCCAGCGGCTGCCGATAAGCATTCCCACCGATAAGATTGTGGCCAACCAGTAGCCATATCGAACTTTTTTACCGGCATAGAACGGATGCCATTTAGGCAAAATCCGGACCCCCAGCCAGGCTAAGCCACCAAAAAGTGTCAATATAAACAAAATTGCATATAGCGACGGACCATGCTGCATAGTAGCCTCCCTATCGACCTTGTATGTTGTAATTATCTCCGTAAAGTACTTTTAGTATAGTAGATAATAAGAAAAAATAAAAGCCTGCGTGGTACGAGTGGTGAAGCCATAAAAGATAGCTGCCAGTACTCACAACCATTGCCGCATCCTGGCCAGTGCCACTGCTTTATTTTCACTGGATCAATTAGCCAAAAAACAATATAAAAAGTAAAAAACCGCTACATAAAATTAACGGTTTCTCCTAACAAATATTGATTTTTGTTAATAGCGGCATATTTTTTTATGAAAAAACATACGGCATATAGTAAAGTGTTCATTTGCGGATGAGCAGTATAGTAAAGGAGGGGGATACCATGGCGGTTATTACCAACACCTGTAACAATACCTGCAATAGCACCAGTTCCACCACTGACACTGACACCAACACCACTAACAGCACAACAACCAATACAAGCAGCAGTACCAGCACAACCAGCGATAATATTTCGATTATCAACACCTTATTAGCTGACATCAGCGCCGTAATCCCCAACTATTCCTCACTGGTTGCTTCATACCGGCTGCTGGTAGGTGCCGCCGAAGAAATTCAGCGTACCCCGGGCGTACCGTTTGAAATTTACGAACGCGCCGTAATCCGCTATGACCGGACCGGAACCCTGATCGACATGCTCAATGAGCTGTTATGCTGTAAGATAGCTTTCAGCACCGAGCTTTTAAGCATTACGTGCGCCCCCATTGATATAGTAAAACTTGTGACTAACTGCATTTCATCATCTGCCGATGACCAATGCGCCACCGCCGAACAGATCGTTGTGCTTGAAGCCCTCCGGCAGACACTGTTCAACCGCTGCAACAACACCTCCTGCTTTGGTCCACCACCAGAGGGAATTACACCAGCCCCTCCGAAAACCACACCGCCTCAAACGACACTACCACCTGGAGACATTCAAAGCGATCTTGAAACAACTCAGGAGCTTGAAACAGAGGTTACCTCTGTTTCCAAGGCCATCCCGCGACCCAAAAGTCCTTTAACCCGCAAGCATATCTAGCCTTAACCAGCGATCCTGGCTGTCCTGGTAGTCCGCCAGCCTGCCATAAACCGGGCAAATGCCGCATAGATAACACTGGTAATAATCATAACCGGTATTGTCGACCCAATAACCAAGTCCAAATCAATAAACTGGTAATACATAATAACACCGATTGCCCAAACAAGAACTGCGCCCCAGTTGACCAGCAAACCAGTGTCAACCTGCTGACGGCCTAAGAGGAAGTAGTCGGTCAGGAGTATCGCAAACAACGGGGCAAACACCGATCCAATGGCATATAAGAAGCTTTCATATTGCTCAATGTTAATGACAATCGCCAGTGCGGTCCCTACAAGGGTCATGGCCAGCGCCATTTTACGTTCACTGGCTTTAGGGATAAGGTTAGTACAGGATACCCCGGCAGAATACGCATCAAGAAAGGTTGTTGTCACTGTCGACAATACAACAATCCCCAGTGCCGCCAACCCAAGGTTAGCCGCCAGCATCATGGCTGCCGGATCCGAATCGCCGGTTACAATAGCTGCCCCCAAACCAATCAGGTACATCCAGCAACTGCCGGCAAAGTAGCCGATCCAACTGCCCCAGGCCCCCCCGGCAGTAGTTCGGGAAAAGCGGGTATAATCGGCAATCAGGGGCAACCAGGAAAGCGGCATAATGACACTTAATTCCAGTGCCCCGCCAAAAGTCATCTCACCTGCCGGCACTTTGGTGAATAACTCACTATTATTGAATACTACACCGCTAAGAACAACAGTCAGCGCAAATAATAGCAGAACAGCTGCTGAGTTAAGCTTTTTCAATCCGTCTTTACCGGCAGCTATCCACAAGAAAATGAGAGCACCGATAACCAGGTTCCACAAGATCAAATGATCAAACGACCACACCATTTTGGTAATCTGATTGACTGACCGCCCCCCAGCGACAATCATAACGGCAGTCCATCCAATGAGCTGCATTATATTTAAAATAGCAAACAGATAAGAGCCATAGCTGCCAAAAGAAATTCTCGTTGTCATGATCGCCGGCAGCTTGGTTTGACTACCAATCACGCCCCCCAGGACTAAAATTGTTGTACCTAAAAGATGTCCAAGCACAATGGCCGTTGCCCCTTTAGCAAACCCTAACGGCGCTAAAAGACCACCTGTAATAATTTCAGCAATTGATACTGCTGCGCCAAACCACAATAACATATAGTTCATGCTAGTCATCTAACATCCCCGCCTTCTTATATAGGCTGTAAAAATGGTGAGTAGGCCCTACACCTTTACCAATGGACAACGAATGTTCAATCGCCACCGTTATATACTCTTTAGCCGCCGTTACCGCAGCTGCCACCGGTAAACCCCGGCCAATGTTGGCGGCAATGGCTGATGAGAGCGTGCAGCCTGTACCATGAGTATTTTTTGTGTCAATCCGCCGGGACGGCAAATAAGCAAAATTTTCCCCGTCAAATAAAATATCTGTCGAATCGCCGTTTAGATGGCCGCCTTTCATCAGCACGAACTTTGGGCCTAACCTAAAGATCGCCCGCGCTGCGGTTTCCATATCGGCAAGGGTAGTAATATTCAGACCGGTAATGACCTCGGCCTCAGGAATGTTAGGGGTCACAATGGCTGCGAGCGGCAATAATTGCTCAACAAGCGTAACCTCGGCTGCCGGATTCAACAGGTGGTACCCACTCTTGGATACCATAACCGGGTCAACGACAATATTTTTAACCCTGTATTCTTTTAGCTTAGCCGCAATCACTTTGATAGTTTCGACTTGAGACACCATGCCAATTTTAACGGCAGCCACCTCAATATCATCAAAAATAGCTTCGATCTGTTTGGCAATTACCGCTGGCGTAACATCCTGCACAGCAAATACACCCTGGGTATTTTGCGCAGTGATCGCTGTAATGACGCTCATACCAAACACCCCATGCGCGGAGAACGTTTTGAGGTCGGCTTGAATGCCGGCACCGCCGCTACAGTCTGAACCAGCAATTGTTAATACATTTTTCATATCCTCACCTCACGATAAAAATAGGCACAAGTATCTCCGTATAGGAATACTTGTGCCTTCAGTACTGATGACAACAGTTAGCTTCCCTACGCTGGTATTATCCAGAATCAGGTTCAAGGGTCAAAGATATCAAAGGATCCTTATCTCAGCTGGCCTATCCAGCCCCCCTAGCCTAAACTTTTAAATTAATTGAATTTTAACATATTTTTCCTTGGAAGGCAAGTTGGAAGAGGTTTTAATTATTTAAAACTTCTTCTCCTTCTTTTACAAACAGTGTCAGAATAAAGCCAATGACCGGCAAAACGGCTAAAATATCAAATACAATTGGCAGTGCCCAGATATCAGCCACCCGCCCTAAAGCAAGAACCCCCATCGAGCCTAAACCGACGCTAAAACCAAGTGTTAGTCCTGACGCCATCCCTACATTGCGGGGCATCATGCGCTGGGTAAGTACCAAGCAGCCGGCAAAAGCCGCTGAGAGCAAAGCGCTGGCCACAGCCAACAAAGCAAAAACCACAGACCCTGAACTGATATTAAAAAGCGCTAACAGTACACTAATGGGCAGAATTGAATAAAGCATCACCTGCTTGCTGCCATACTTATCACTCAGTACACCGCCAGCCAGCGTCCCGGCTGCCCCGCCTGCCAGAAACGTTGTAAGCAGCCAACTGGCATACACCGGATCGCCATTTAGATGTGATACATAATAAAGCGGGATAAACGCCCCAATACTGGCACTTACAGTAGCTCTAACCAAAGTAACACCCAACAGGGCCATTAACGGCAGCGAGATCATCCCGACAAGATTTCCTAATGCCTGCGCCGGTTTACCGATAGCCGAAGGCAGGCGTGCGGCCAACCGGTATAATGGCCACCCGATGATTAGATAAGGGATAATATATAACCCTAACATGGCGTCAGAACCAGTAGCTAATAGCAGACCCATGATGAGTGAGCCCCCGGCAAACCCGGCGTTTCCCCCTACCACAAACATGCTAACGCCCTTCCCCTTAGCTTCACCACTTAGACGATTGACCATTTTAGCCCCCTCCGGGTGGAACGCGGCAATCCCCAAACCTGTCAAGGCTGTTGAGAAGACGAGCAGCCAGTAACTTGTCAACAGTAGAGAAGCCAGCGTTCCCAGACCAGAAAGCAGGCAACCTGCCGCCATCAGCCAAGGTCGTGGGGTACGGTCACTTAAGTAACCGAACACAGGCTGAATTACTGAAGAGGCAAGATTTTGTGTTAAGGCAATAAGACTCACCTGAGTATAACTTAAGCCGAATTTGGCTTTAAAATAAGGTAACGCTACTAACAACGCCCCCTGGGAGAAGTCAGTAACCATGTGGGCAGCCGCCACTAGTAATACCGCTGTAGGTACTGTTTTAAACAAATTCACCCCTTAAAGCACTCCTTTATTGCCAGTTATAAATATAGATTTACGACATGATATATTACCACTCGTTCCGAATGGGAATCTGTTTAGATTGCAGATAATTTATTTACAAATTCTGCCGGCGGCAGTGGCCGGCTAATCAGATAGCCTTGAATGATATCACATTTTTCTTGTGCAAGATAAGACAATTGACGCTCAGTCTCCACGCCTTCAGCTACCACAGTCAGGCCTATTTGATGGGCCAGGTCAATAATACTACCGGTAATGGCCGCATCAATACCACCCGCGCCAATGTCATCAACAAAGGCCTTATCCATCTTTAAAACGGTAATAGGCAGTCTTTTTAAATAAGTCAACGATGAATAGCCGCTGCCAAAATCATCTAGCGCAATTCGGACACCCATACGTCTTAACTCGACTAGTTTACGGACATTATCCTCAAAACGTTCCATCAAGACACTCTCCGTAATCTCGATCTCCAGATGTTCCGGAGGCAACCCGGTCTCTGCCAGTACCCCGGCTACCATATCTACAAAATCATCTTGTATCAGTTGAACAACTGATACATTTACTGACGCGCTCAGCCTGGTTTGATTTTTTACAAAAATATCCTGGCTAAATAAACAGGCCGTCTTGAGCACCCATTTGCCAATCCCCACAATCAAACCGGTTTCTTCGGCTAATGGAATAAACTTAATCGGCGGCACCCTGCCACACTCAGGACTTTCCCATCTGAGCAGGGCCTCAAAACTCTCAATCCGGCAGTTACTCACATGATACTGGGGCTGATAATGCAGCCGCAGTTCTTGATTAACAAGAGCCTGCCGCAAACTCTCCTCCATGCGGGTCTTTTCAGCAACAGCCTCATACATTAACTGATCAAAGAATTTATAGGTACGTCTACCGGATTTTTTGGCAGAGTACATTGCCATATCAGCATTTCTGAGCAACTCATCAACACTTGTGCCATCCTCTGGATATATTACTATGCCAGCACTTGCCGTTGCATAGAAACGCCGGTTATTTATAGAAAAAGGCTGCTCAAACACCTTCATTAACCTGTCGGCAAACATGATAATATCAGCCTGCGCCTCCCTGCCTTGCAAGAAAACAATCAGCTCATCGCCACCTAATCTGGCCACAACATCGCTTTCTGCCACCAGTGTTAACAACCTGCCACCAATCTCAATCAGCAGCTTATCTCCCCAGGAATGGCCATATGTATCATTAATAACCTTGAAATTATCAATATCAATAAAAACAAGCGCACCTTTACTTCCGTCAAGTACGCTTACGGCTAAGGCCTTACCAACGTTTTCAGTTAGCAGCGTCCGGTTCGGCAAACCAGTAAGAGAATCATAATATGCCATTTGCCTGATTCTTTGTTCCTTCAGCTTGCTGTCGGGAATATTGGTAAGTGAGCCGGCACTGCGGATCGCACGGCCTTCATAATCAAATAATGCCTGACCTCGTGCCAGAACCCATTTATATTCACCACAGGCAGTTTGTATCCGGTACTCAGAAGAATAATACGGAGTTTTACCTGTAAGATATTCTTCTAGCTTTACCATTGCTTCAGCAGCATCATCCGGATGGAGACGGGCTTGCCATTTTTCCTGTATCTTTACCGCCTTGCCGGAATAACCGATAATCTCATGGCAGCGTTCTGACATAATCCCGGTACCGCTAATGAGATCAATATCCCACAACCCATCATTAGAGCCCTCGGCAACAAGCCGGTACATCTCTTCATTTTGCCTGATCTTTTCCTCATTAAGATAGAGCTCATTAAAATTTTGCCGCAATTCCTCTTCCTGGGCAGCGAGCTCTTCATGAACACCGGTCATTGCTTCATTCTGCTGCTGCAATAATCGTTCCGTCTTACGGCGCTGATTGATATTGACCAAAAGATAAATCACTGCTACGACAAGGAAAAAGATGATCGTAATTATCCCAGTAAAAGAAAACGTCTTATGGCTAAGGACACTTTCAGATAACGCCGCATGCGCCAGCCCAGGGTGAATTAAGACCAATGTCTGGCAGGCGAAGCTAGCTACCAATATCCGGATTAGCAACTTACAAAACATCGTGCACCCGCTTCCCATAATATCGTGCATTGAAAGTGTCGATATCTCTTTACCTAGATACCATTATACAATAATTTATATCGTTATTTAGCCTGTTTTCTTCACTGATTTATAATTAATTTTTTAGTAAATCCCACGTTAAAGTCAATTAAGGTCAAAAGGTCAGAAATAGTTAGTAAAACTACGCCTGCTGTGATTATTTTGCAAAAATCAGCTTATCAAGCTGAAAATCAACAGTTGTTGTCATTAATCAGACTCCAATTAATAACCTTTTTCTGCTAATATTTAACTGTAGACTTCTATAACGCATATTCCAACAAGTAACCTCACATAATTTTCCTAGGAGGTATAAATGATGAACAGTGAAAAATATACTCAGAAAGCAGCCGCTGCACTGCAAGAAGCACAACAATTGGCAGCCTTGCACTACCATCAGGAACTAACGGCCAAACACCTGGCACTGGCACTTGTGAAAGATGCCGAGGGCATCATGGCTTATCTCCTGGCCCAGTTAGCAATTGATGTCCGGCTATTTACTGTTAAGCTTGAGCAATTGTTACAAACCATTCCGTCCGTCCGTGGTCAGGATAGCGGCTTACGAATGAATACCGCCATGGTACGGGTATTGGCTTTAGCCGAAAAACATGCCAAAGCTATGAAAGACGAATATATTAGTGTCGAACACTTACTTATGGCAATCACTGACGATGGTGATGCCGATTTAGTGAAAGTCTGCCGTGATTTTGGGCTGACTAAAAACCGTATTCAGGAGATTATTACCGAGTTCCGGCGCGGCCAGAGCATAACTACCGACAATCCCGATGAGAACTTGCAGGCGCTTACAAAATACGGCAGGGATCTAACTGAGCTTGCCCGCCAGGGCAAACTTGACCCCGTAATCGGCCGGGACGACGAGATTCGCCGGGTTGTCGAAATCTTATCCCGCCGCACTAAAAACAATCCTGTACTCATCGGCGAACCCGGTGTTGGCAAAACAGCGATTGTTGAGGGGCTAGCCAGGCGCATTATTGCAGGTGACATACCCGAAACCTTAAAAAACAAGGCAGTGTATTCGCTGGATTTAGGGGCTATGCTCGCCGGCGCTAAATATCGTGGTGAATTTGAAGAACGACTGAAAACGGTATTAGGTGAAATCTCTAAATCCGAAGGCAAAATTATCTTGTTCATTGATGAACTGCACACAGTTGTTGGCGCCGGGGCTGCTGAAGGGGCTATGGATGCCGGCAATATCCTAAAACCGATGCTGGCAAGAGGCGAACTTCGTTGTATTGGCGCAACCACCTTAAATGAGTATCGTAAGCATATCGAAAAAGACGCGGCCCTGGAACGTCGCTTCCAGCCTGTCATGGTAGACCAACCAAGTGCCGAAGACACCATTTCCATTCTGCGTGGTTTAAGAGAACGCTACGAAGTACATCATGGCGTAAAAATAAAAGATGCGGCGCTTGTCGCTGCCGCTATTCTATCTGACAGGTATATCTCTGACCGGTTTCTGCCTGATAAGGCCATCGATCTAATCGATGAGGCTGCGGCTAAACTTCGTACAGAAATTGATTCAATGCCAACCGAACTGGATGAAGCGCTCCGCCGTATTATGCAGCTTGAGATTGAAGAACAGGCACTCAAAAAAGAAACAGATCCCTCATCAAAGGATAAACTGGACCGTATCGGCCTGGAACTGTCTGGCCTCAAGGAACAGGCAGACGCCTTAAAGGCCCAGTGGCAATTGGAAAAACAGGCTATTATCCGCCTGCGCGACCTCAAAGAAGAGATTGAAACTGTCCGCACTCAGATGGAAGCTGCCGAGCGGGCCTACGATTTAAACCGGCTGGCTGAACTTAAATATGGCCGCATGCCGGAACTTGAAAAAAAACTCAAAGCGGAAGAAGAACAGCTTACTCACAACCGCTCCCATAAAACCATGCTTAAAGAAGAAGTTGACGAGGATGATATTGCCAAAGTGGTCAGCCGCTGGACCGGTGTGCCGGTAACCAAGCTTATGACTGGTGAACGGGAAAAATTGCTCAACCTGGAAACGATTCTGCACCAACGGGTTGTAGGACAGCAGGCTGCCGTAACAGCCATCAGCGAAGCAATCATCAGGGCCCGGGCCGGAATTAAAGACCCCAACCGCCCAATTGGTTCCTTTATCTTCCTGGGTCCAACCGGCGTCGGTAAAACCGAGCTGGCCAAAACCTTAGC
>JAQSXM010000061.1 GCA_029256645.1 Sporomusa sp.
CCCCTGGGACGAAGTAGTGGAAAAAGAATAATGACAGCGACCGGGGTTAGGTTAAAACCTGGTGAACGGGTAGATGACCTTGTTATTAATAATATGAAACTAATACAGCATCCTGACGAGTTTTGCTTCTCGCTGGATGCTGTATTATTGGCACATTTTGCCAGCCTGCGGCCAGGCAGTGAGGCAATTGATCTCGGCGCCGGTACCGGGGTTATCGGCCTGTTGCTACTGGCGCGGGGCGCAGCGGCTGTTACCGGTATTGAAATAAATCCCGACATGGCGGATATGGCTTGCCGTTCAGCCGAGTGTAACGGTCTTGCAAACAGGCTTAACATTATTAACGGTGACTTGCGGCTGATTAAAGAGCTTTTACCAGGCGGCGGTTCTGAATTGGTTGTTTCCAATCCGCCCTACCGCCCCGTAGGGGGCGGCTACATAAGTCCTAATAACCGGGTAGCCATGGCAAGGCATGAACTAACAGCAAGCCTTACTGATGTTGTCGCTGCTGCCAAATATCTGGTGAAGTATCGCGGCCGGTTTGCTATGGTGCACCTGCCTGAGCGGCTGGCAGAGATTACGCTGGCAATGTGTGCGGTTGGCATTGAGCCCAAGCGGTTGCAGCTTGTGTATCCGGCTGCAGGGAAGAAGCCCAATATGCTTTTAATTGAGGGTGTACGGGGTGCCAGACCGGGAATTGATGTATTGCCGCCCTTAATTGTATATACTACTGATGGGAGCTATAGTGAAGATATTATGAAGCTCTATAGAACAGGTGACTTCTGTGATGATAACATCTAAAGGAACTCTCTATCTATGTCCTACCCCGCTCGGCAATCTGGAGGACATGACTTTCAGGGCTGTCCGGGTGTTAAAGGAGGCGGCAGTTATTGCCGCTGAGGACACCAGGCATACCCTTAAACTATTGAACCACTTTGAAATCCATGTACCGCTGATTAGCTATCACGAGCATAATAAAGATGAACGCGGTCCTGAGCTTGTTCAGCGTCTTTTAAATGGTGAAACAATTGCTTTAGTTAGCGACGCCGGGATGCCGGGCATATCTGACCCCGGTGTTGACCTGGTGCGGCTGGCCGTTATGAGCGGTGTTACGGTAGTGCCGCTGCCGGGGCCTAATGCGGCGTTGACTGCACTGATTGCCTCAGGGCTTGATACCAACACATTTACTTTTATCGGCTTTTTACCCAAGACCAATAAACACCGGCGGGACATGCTGTCTAAGCTGTCTAACCATCCGCATACCCTGGTATTTTATGAAGCGCCACACCGGGTGCGGGCAACGTTACATGAGCTTAGAGAGGCCTTTGGTGACCGCCAAGCCGTTGCCGCCCGGGAATTGACCAAGAAGTTTGAAGAGTTTGTCCGTGGGGACCTGGATAGTATCGGACGGCATTTCACTGAGAATCAACCTAGGGGTGAATTTACTATTCTGGTAGCTGGCCGGCCCGAGGGCGAAGAAGTAGCAGAAGAACCGGACTCTCTGGCAGGCCTTGATGTAATACAGGCTGTTGCCGCGCTTATAAACCGGGGCATAAATAAAAAAGACGCCATCCGTGAGGTGGCGTCGCAAAGAGGTCTGCCAAAAAGGCAGGTATACCAAGCTGTTCTTGACAGCGATTTAGTTTAATATGTAAGGCTTATACAGCCTTATTGCCCATGGACTCAAGGCATTCCTTGCAGACATTCTTATTTTTAAAATTAGTAACATCAGCTGCATTGCCGCAGAATACACAAGCTGGCTCATATTTCCGGAGGATGATGCGGTCACTGTCTACATAAATTTCCAGGGCGTCTTTTTCTTCGATATCCAGAGTACGACGCAATTCAATAGGAATTACCACCCTACCTAGCTCGTCCACTTTACGTACTATACCAGTTGATTTCATTTTTCTTTCTCCCTTCACACTCTACTATAATTTTTAATAACATTCAATCAACAAGATTCGACAAAACCTGCTCAACTAAATAATACCAAATATTACAATGCTTGTCAACCTAGAAATTTCCAAATGGCAAATTATTTTGAATTGCAGTGTATACTGTGTATAAAAACACCGTACAATGTCATATAATACTACTTTATGTCGAAGAATACAACTGTTGACAATTATGATAACAATGTCTATAATTGGTAAAATATACGAAAAGCGCGTCATGCTAAAAGGAGGATCTTATGCCCAAAAAACCCTTTTATATTACTACTCCGATTTACTATCCCAGCGACCGGCTCCATATCGGACATGCATATTGCACGACGGTTGCCGATACTATCGCCCGCTATAAACGGCTGGCCGGGTTTGACGTGTTGTTCCTGACCGGCTCGGACGAACACGGCCAAAAAATTCAACGCAAGGCTGAAGAGAACAATACTACGCCGCAGGCTTATGTGGATAAGATTGTGGCGTCTTTTAAACATCTATGGGAAAAACTTAACATATCTAATGACGATTTTATCCGTACTACTGAAAGCCGCCACCATGAGCTGGTGCAGGCGGTATTCCAAAAAATCTATGATCAGGGCGATATTTACAAAGCCGAGTACGAAGGCTGGTACTGTACGCCGTGTGAGACTTTTTGGATGGAGCGGCAGCTTAGCGACGGTAAATGCCCGGACTGCGGCCGCGCTGTTGAGATTGTTAAAGAAGAAAGCTATTTCTTCCGTATGTCTAAATATCAGGAACGATTACTTAGTTACATAGAAGAAAACCCCGAATTTATTCAGCCGACATCCCGCCGCAATGAGATGATTAACTTTATTAAAGGCGGCCTGGAAGACCTGTGTGTATCACGGACCACCTTTGACTGGGGTATCCCGGTGCCGTTTGATACCAAACACGTGGTGTATGTGTGGTTTGATGCGTTGACTAACTATATTACGGCTGCCGGTTACTTGCATGACCGTGAGAAATTCGCTAAATACTGGCCGGCTGATATTCATCTGGTTGGTAAGGAGATTGTCCGCTTTCACAGCATTATCTGGCCAGTTATTTTGATGGCGCTTGGTGTGGACCTTCCTAAGATGGTATATGGACATGGTTGGCTGGTCGTTGAAGGCGATAAAATGTCAAAGTCTAAAGGTAATGTAATTGATCCGCTGGCTTTAATTGATGAATTTGGTCCTGACGCCATCCGGTATTTCCTGCTGCGGGAAATTACCCTGGGGCTTGATGGCAATTTCTCGCGTGATGCACTGATTAACCGGATTAATGCCGATCTGGCCAATGATTTGGGCAATCTGCTGCATCGTAGTCTGAGTATGATTGGCCGCTTTAATGGCGGTGTGATTGAGGCTCCCGGTGAAACTGCAGCAATTGACCAGGAACTTATCGAGTTGGCTCGCGTCACTGCTGCCCAGTATGAAAAACACATGGAATACCAGGATATTAACGCCGCACTGAAAGATGTCTGGGCACTGATCGGGCGTACGAATAAATATATCGATGAAACCGGGCCGTGGGCGCTAGCTAAAGATCCGGCTAAAAAAGGCCGGCTCAGTACCGTACTATATAATCTGGCTGAAGTTCTCAGGATTGTTGCTATCCTTATTTCGCCGTTTACACCTGTTACCGCACCGAAGATTTGGCAGCAGCTTGGTCTGGGGACTGAGTTTGCCAACATAACGCTGGGTGAGGCACAAGCCTGGGGCCGTCTGCCTGCCGGTACTGTAGTTGCCAAACCAGAGCCCATCTTCCCGCGGATTGAAGAGAAGCCGGAGGAACCGGTGGCAACTACACCTGTGGAAGCAGCTGCCGCGGATTCAACTACTGATACACAGGCGCAAGAGCCTGGTATTCCCGAGATTACAATTGATGAGTTTGCCAAAGTTGACCTGAGGGTAGCTAAAGTGCTGGCTGCCGAAAAGGTGAAAAAAGCCGATAAACTACTGCTGTTAACAGTTGATCTGGGGACCGAACAGCGTACCATTATCTCCGGCATTGCCAAGCACTATGAACCTGAACAGCTTGTCGGCCAAAATGTTGTTATGGTGGTTAATTTAAAACCGGCTAAAATCCGGGGTATTGAGTCCCGTGGGATGGTTTTGGCTGCATCATGTGACGACAGGCTGCAGCTTGTCACTGCAGATATGCCGCCTGGCAGCAGGGTGAAGTAAGATGCTGTTTGATTCACATGCCCACCTTGACGATAAGCGGTTTGATGATGACCGGCACGAGGTAATTGTCCGGGCTGCAGAAGCCGGACTTGTAGGGATAATCAATGCCGGGGCTTGTATGGAATCGTCGGCCCGCTCAGTCGCGCTTGCTGATAAGCATGACATGATCTATGCTGCTGTCGGTATTCACCCGCATGATGCCAAGGATGCTAAAGCCGAAGATTATGAACAGCTGGCTGCCTGGCATTCCCTGCCGAAAGTGGTGGCTATTGGGGAGATCGGACTGGACTATTACTATGACCTGTCACCACGCGAGGTGCAGCAGCAGGTATTTATCCGTCAGATTGATGTGGCCCGTCAACTTAAGAAGCCAATTATTATTCATGACCGGGATGCCCATGGCGATATTCTGGCGATAGTGAAGAAGGAGGCTAAGGGATTAACCGGTGTGTTTCACTGCTTTTCCGGCAGTCTGGAGATGGCCAGAGAGGTGATTAAGCTTGGCTTCTATGTATCATTTGCCGGACCGGTAACATTTGCTAAAGACGGCAAGCTCAAAGAGGTGGCAGCAAATATGCCGCTGGAGCGCCTGCTTGTCGAAACCGATTGTCCGTACCTGACGCCGCAGCCGTTCCGGGGGCGACGCAATGAACCTGCGTATGTTAAATTTACGGCGGAAGAGGTGGCCCGGGTGCGGGGTATAGAGTTTGCTGTACTGGCTGAAGCGGCGACAGCAAATACTAAAGAGCTGTTTAATATTGTTCTATAGCTTGGATTAGTGTATCTAGAATAAAATATTACAGCAGCAGGAATAAAATGGAAAACAAACGAATATGTTAGAGTATTACACCATATATTTGCCGAATTTTACATATGTATAAAATTACCAAACATTGGTAATACTCCCAATAGAGAGTGGATAATTATGGTTATGATTTGTCAAGAATTTGACTGATCAACCATGTTATGATACAATTGATAGGCTCGCAGAAAGGGGGGTATTCATGAGTGATGAAATGTCCGTACTGACAAAGTACAGGAACAGGAAAGTGGTATTTATTATCGCACTGCTCCTGGCATCACTGGTGGCAACCGGATTTGTTTGGGCGTATAAGAAAGTACATATTGTAGCAGATGACCAAACGTATAGTGTAAATACGCTATACAAAAGTCCGCACAAAATATTAAAGCAAGCCGGAATTACGCTTAGCCCTGAAGACGAAATCAGATTGTCGACAGCCAGTGTAAATACCGGAACCGTCATTGAGGTATTCCGGGCAATACCGGTAACAGTAACCTATCAGGGAAAAACCACCAGTCTAATTACCGGGAAGCCCACTGTTCGTGATGTTGCCGGTCAAATGGGAATTCCCCAGGAGAGAATTAAATTAATACCTGAGGAGGATACCAAGCCTGTTGCCGGAATGAACATCCGGGCAGTCACGTTAAGTGAGCGAATAGAAGAGCAGGAAACTCCTGATCTGTATCAGGTTGTCCGTCAGCCTGACGCCACTTTAGAAAAGGGCATAGAAGAAACCATCCAGGCTGGAGAAAACGGATTAAAGAAGGCAACTGTTCGTGTGCGCTTTGAAGATGGTGTTAAGATAGCTGCTGATGTACTTGCAGAAACGGTGGCAGTAAGCTCCAAACCGCAGATCATCCGGGTAGGTACCCGGGATATTGTAGATACATCGCGCGGGACTATGCGCTTTAGGAACATCCGCTACATGGAGGCCAGTGCCTATTTACCGACAGATGGTTCATCTCAGGGCTTGACAGCTACCGGTATATCGGCGCGAAGAGGCATTGTTGCCGTTGATCCGGACGTTATTCCGCTTGGCACACATGTATATGTCCCGGGCTATGGAATGGGGTTGGCTGCTGATACTGGTGGTGCTATTGTGGGGGACAAGATTGACCTTTGCATGGAGGATGCCAGTGAGGCTTGGCGGTTTGGCCGCCGGATGGTAAAAGTATATGTTTTAACAGATTAAAAAGCAGGGCCTTGTGCCCTGTTTTTTGTACGCTGATTATCGTTGGCATTTTTAATGACTGATTGTAACTATTTACTGGGTGCTGTGTGGCGGTGTCTATTATTCGTGCCACTTTTCTATAACTGTTTAGTCCTGCTAAATAGACTAAAAACTGTTTGCGCTGAGAGAATAAGAAGCTGAAGCAAATAGTGGCAGGAGTAGCGGCATAGTGCAGCGAATTGTTAGAAGATCAAATCCAATGGTCGAAGGGAATGATGCACTTGCCTGGCTTAAACCGTAAATTTCTGCAAGATATCTGGAATTTGACCCGCGAATACTGGCGTTCAGAGGAGAAATGGCGGTCAGGCGGGTTGCTTGCCGTAATTGTCACTTTGAACCTGACTTATGTTTATATTTTAGTGCTGATTAATAAATGGTTCAACCGGTTTTATAACGCACTCCAGAATTTTGACAAAGAGGAAGTTTTCAGCGAATTAGGTCAATTTTGCCTGTTGGCTGCTTTTTACATCATTGTGGCCGTCTATCAGCTTTATCTCCAGCAGATGCTTGAGATCAAATGGCGGCGCTGGATGACACATAAATACCTTAATACATGGCTCAAAAATCAGATGTATTACCGGCTGCAACTGACTGACCATTACACCGATAACCCTGACCAGCGTATTAGTGAGGATCTAAGACTTTTCACAAATTATACCCTGCAATTATCATTAGGTCTGCTCAAAGCAGTTGTAACACTGGTATCATTTATCGCTATCTTATGGCAGTTGTCAGGAACAATGGTGATTCCTCTCGGTAATCAACAACTGACTGTCTCCGGTTATATGGTGTGGGTGGCTATTGTCTATTCGGTAATCGGTACCTGGCTGACCCATAAAATTGGCAAGCCGCTGGCCCGGCTAAATTTTGATCAACAGCGCTATGAGGCCGATTTCCGGTTTAGTCTGGTGCGGTTGCGGGAAAACAGCGAAAGTATTGCCTTCTATGGCGGAGAGGCCCGCGAGGAACGATCCTTTATATCACGATTTGGCAAGGTGTTTGATAATTACTGGCAGATTATGCAGCGACGGAAGCACCTGACCTGGTTTGCTTCCGGCTATGGGCAGATTGCGCTTATCTTTCCTTTGGTAGTGGCCATGCCGCGTTATTTTGCTAAAGAAATACAGCTTGGCGGCTTATTGCAGACTTCCCAGGCATTTCGCAGTGTTCAGGAATCATTGTCTTACTTTGTCGAGAGTTACGCCTCGATGGCTGAATGGAAGGCAGTAGTTGACCGGCTTACCGGTTTTATTGGCAGTATGCAGCAAGTGAGCGGGTTACCTCAGCGCAATGCTATTATCAAGGTAGGCCCTGTACCGGCATTAGCTGTGAGCGAACTGAACATAGACCTGCCGGATGGCCGGCGAATCCTCTCTGATCTTAACTTATCGATACAGGCAGGTGAATCATTGTTGGTGGCAGGGCCATCAGGCAGTGGTAAAAGTACGTTATTACGGACCTTGTCCGGGTTATGGCCTTATGCCCAGGGCAGAATAACTATCCCGGAGGGGCATAACATCTTGTTTCTACCGCAAAAGTCATATTTACCGCTCGGGACTCTGCGGGATACGTTATTGTATCCTGGCCCGCGCCGCCCGGTAACAGACGAAGAAATTATGGCCGCTATGTCACTGTGTAAGCTTGAGGGATTGAAAAACCACCTTGATAAAACTGAGGATTGGTCTCATATTTTATCTTTAGGTGAACAACAGCGAATTGCTTTCGTCCGGGTGCTTATCCATCAGCCGGAATGGTTATTTATGGATGAGGCAACATCGGCGCTTGATGAGCCAACAGAACGGCTGTTGTATGCTTTATTGCATGAACGCTTGGCAGGAACTGCTATGGTTAGTGTTGGGCATAGGAATACCCTGAATAGTTATCATAAGAAGAAACTGACTCTTGATGGAGTGGGCCACTGGAATTTGTTAATCTTGTAATATTTCAATCTGACTATGAAAGCGTCTCATTGTGGCGGTTTCATAGTCAGTATTTCTGTAATCTTTGTTGACATTATACAGATAAAAACTCAACAAATGTGGTAAGATAATTCATATTGTGTAGGCAATGGAGTAGATTAAATGATTAAAGAAGTTATAGTGGTTGAAGGTAAACAGGATATTGCCGCTGTCAAGCGGGCAGTTGAGGCTGAGTGTATCGCTACTGAGGGTTTCAATTTATTGCCGCGCTGCTTAAGCCGGATAGAACAGGCGTATAAAAAGCGGGGTATTATTATTCTGACCGATCCGGATAGTGCTGGAGAACGTATCCGTAAGTTTTTGTCTGAGCGATTTCCTGAGGCTAAACATGCTTTTGTACCACGAGAATTAGCAGCAGCTAATGATGATATTGGCATTGAACAAGCAACCCCTGACGCCATTAGGGACGCGCTAAGTAAAGTGCATCTGCACGAATGGGAACCAACTGGCGAATTTAGCTGGCAGGATATTATGGCTGCCCGATTAAGTGGAGTGCCAGATGCAACTATGCGACGGGCAACTGTGGGTGAAGGCTTAGGCATAGGTTATGCTAATGCCAAAAGCTTTTTGTATAGATTGAATCACTATGGTGTTAGCCGTGTTGAATTTATTGCGGCGATAACCAGATTGGATGCCGCAGCCGGACAGCGCAGCGGTGTGGAGGAAGGTTAACTATGGCTATTAAACCACGTATTGCGCAAAAAGACGTAACATTACATATCTTAAAGACCTTCGGTATTCATATGAGCAAGAGATTGGGTCAGAATTTCCTTGTTGATAGCAATGTTGTTGATGGCATAGTTTCAGCTGCCAAGGTAGCTGAGGGGGATGTTGTCCTTGAAATCGGTCCGGGAATAGGAACATTAACCCAGGGGCTGGCTGAGGCCGGCGCTGCGGTTACGGCCGTAGAATTGGACCGCCGCCTGCTGGACGTACTTGCTAAAACACTGGATGGATATGATAATGTCAAAGTAATCCATGGTGATATTTTAAAAATCGACATTTCCCGGGAAATTAATCAGGAAAAGTACAAAGTTGTTGCTAATCTGCCTTATTATATTACGACACCAATCATTATGAAGTTCTTAGAGGAACGGTTGCCTATAGAACTACTAGTAACTATGGTGCAAAAAGAGGTAGCCGAGCGTATGGTTGCCAAACCGGGAGGGAAGGACTACGGAGCGCTGTCGGTGGCGGTTCAGTATTACACTCAACCGGAAATCATGTTTACGGTGCCACCTCAGGCGTTTATCCCGGCACCTGCTGTAGAATCAGCCGTTATTCGTTGTACTGTGCGACCTGAGCCGCCAGTCAAGGTCGAGAGTGAGAAGATGTTCTTCCGGGTGGTAAAAGCAGCATTTGCCCAACGACGGAAAACCTTGGCTAACGGCCTAAAGGCTGGTGGACTGGATAAAGAAGAACTCATTCAGGTGTTAGATCAAGCCCAAATTGATGGTCAGCGGCGTGGCGAGCAGTTGTCGCTTGCAGAGTTTGCTGCTATCGCGAATGCCTGGACAAACCTCAAACAATAAAAAAACTTAAGCCCTGCTCATTTCGAGCAGGGCTTTTCGCTTAAGAACAGGTCTAATAAGTCAAAACGACGGTCAATATGGTAGCCTAAGTAGGTCTTGGTTTGCCATTGACGGTTGCGGCTCTGGTCATGGAAAGCGGCAATGGCTTCAAGGCAGTCACCGACAATGGTATCAATTATCTTGTTGGTATGAATCTGATTTTTTACCGATGAACCCAGACGGTAATGGGGAATGGTGGTTGCTACATCAATTTTTAGTTTATTCAGGCGTGCGAGTGCCATAGTGACCGGGGGAACAGCTAACTCGCGCAACGGAATTGTTTCCAGAAGACGGCGGGATACTGCGTGCGGCCCATGGGCCGGACTCGCCAAATTTATTTTTTTATCTAACCCCAGTTCTTTATTGAGGTTAAGCCGCCACTGGAAAGTTGGGTTATACCGCTCAATATGACGCGGTGGAGAGGGATAACAGTTCGTAAGTGCCATATCCATATGTTTCAATAATACACCGTCAACCAGTTCCATCAAGTTTTCATTAAAGGTGCCTACCATGTCGCCGTCAACAAAGACGACAACGTCGCTGCCCAGAGCCAAAGCTGTTTTTGCACCTATGGCACGGGGGGTATCAATTCCTAAACATTCGTGGAAGTAAATAATCTGCAGTTTTGGGAGACGCATTGCTAAGGCTTCACGCATTGTGCTGTCTTTTGAACCGTTCGCCACCAAGATGATGTGATCAATCGGTAAAGTTCCCAAATTTTGTAATACTGTAGTAATGCGGCCTCCTTCGTTTTTGGCCGGTACGACCACGCAAATCACGTCCATCACCTCGGAGTAAGCATGCGTGTGCTGTGCTATCAGATAAAGCGGTCTCACGGGGGCTCACTATAGTATATAGCGGGTATCAGGCGTTTGCTACTGCCCTGAGAGGATAATTTTGTGACACTTCAGATAGGCGATACATAGTATGTAATAGTCACAGTGCTAGCTGAGGGAGGGATTACGGTGGACATTCAAGTCGGCGATCTGGTCGTCAGAAAGTCTCATGGCGGCGATATTGTTTTCAAAGTAACGGATGTGTTTGAGGATGATGCTCAACATATTCATTGTGTTTTAAAAGGGTTGCACCTCCGTTTAATGGCCGATTCGCCTATAGATGACCTAATGCCAATTGAAGCTGAACATTTGCGCAATGAAATTGTGCGCATGGAAGGCATGCATAATGATACACTAAGACGGGTCTTGATGCGCCGCAGTCGAGAGCGGGAACAGTTCGAGTTAAGACGCTCTGAAGCAACGAAGAAGTTCACTTTTTTTGATTTGCCAGGACGCGTTTTGCACCTGGACGGTGACGAAGAATATCTTAAAATGTGTTTGAAAACGTATAACCAGCTCAATATTCAGGCAGAGGGGCGTTGGATAGAGGAAAGCAAACAGGCTGAGGTAATCATAGAGTTATTAGAAGAGATTAGGCCTGATATTCTTGTACTTACCGGGCATGACGCTTTAGTTGGAAATAGTAAAAAGGATTTCGGCGATATTAATAACTATCGGAACTCCAAATACTTTGTGGCAGCAGTAAAGAAAGCCAGGACATTTGAGCCTTCACGCGATGATTTAGTTATCTTTGCCGGCGCCTGCCAATCTCATTTTGAAGCGATATTATCCTCAGGCGCCAACTTTGCCAGTTCTCCTAACCGCATTTTTATTCATGCCTATGATCCGGTTTTTATTGCAGAAAAGGTGGCATTTACGCCTATCAACAAGACTGTTGAGGTAAGTGATGCGATTACTGCTTCTGTAACAGGTATTGACGGCGTAGGCGGTCTTGAAACAAGAGGAAAGTTTAGACTGGGAATGCCAAAAACACCCATCAAATAATTTGAAATACACCTTACAAGGTCAACTGTTTAAATGTAGAACGAAACAGA
>JAQSXM010000062.1 GCA_029256645.1 Sporomusa sp.
ACTTGTGATGGGCCGTTGTTTGCAGGTAAGACAGTAGCCGTGATTGGTGGCGGCAACTCAGCCCTGCAGGCAGCGATCGAGGTCAGTAAGGTCGCTGAGAAGGTGTACCTTATATCATTACTGAACCGTTATCAGGCTGACCCCATCGTTGTCGAGAAACTTAGGGAACTGCAACAGCCTGTTATCGAGTTAATCGGCTATACGACTAAAGCGGTTAAAGGATCTCAGACTGTTGAAAAGCTGGTCATTGCCAAGGTCGGTGAAACTAACGAAATTGAGCTTGATGTGCAGGGCGTATTTGTCGAAATCGGGTTAATGCCTAACTCTGAATATTGTGAGGGGCTGCTTAATTTTAACGAATACCGGGAAGTCGTCACTGACTGCCGCACCCGCACCAATATTCCGGGCTTGTTTGCTGCCGGTGATGTGAACAACGGGCCTGATAAGCAAATTGTTATTGCCGCCGGCGATGGCGCAAAAGCGGCTCTGGTTGCCTATGAATACCTGCTGCACAAGCGAAGAGTACAAAGATAAATGTAAGCATTATATGCACAAATTGACACCTGTCATGTGCGACAGGTGTTTTTTCTTTACATATACTTGGCTTTTCCGGGAAAATGAGTATAATATTATCATACCATCTAGGCTATAATACAAAATTTATGGAGTGTGAGAATATGAAAACTGTCATAACAATTGTCGGGCAGGACAGGGTAGGCATTATTGCCATGGTCAGCAACATTCTGGCCGAGAACAATGTTAACATCCTTAATATCAATCAAAATATACTTGAGGGCTTCTTTAATATGGTGATGCTGGTCGATATGACTCAGTCCATTATCAGCCTGAAAGACCTGGGCCAGCTGCTTGGCGGCAAAGGTGCTGCTATGGGGCTTGAGATTAAAGTGCAGCATGAAGATATATTTCGCAGCATGCACCGTATATAGGTAGGGGGCAAAATTACTATGTTCACATTACAGGATGTCCATGAAACTAACCGCATGATCGAAGAAAATAAGCTTGATATCCGGACAATTACGATGGGTATCAGCCTGCGCGACTGCGGCCATCCCGATATTAAGGATCTTTGCCAAAATATTTATGACAAGGTGACCCGGACTGCTGAAAAGCTGGTTAAGACGGGTGAAGATATAGAGGCTGAGTATGGTATTCCTATTATCAATAAGCGTATTTCGGTAACCCCGATTGCTATTGTTGCCGAGAGCTGTCATGCTGACAGCTATGTTGCGGTAGCGCAGGCGCTGGATGCTGCCGCCAAAGAAGTGGGTGTAAACTTTATCGGTGGTTTTTCGGCGCTTGTTGAAAAAGGCTATACTAAGGGTGATCATATCCTGATCCGTTCGATCCCGGAAGCGTTGGCTAATACCGAGCGGGTGTGTTCGTCGGTCAATCTGGGATCAACTAAAGCCGGCATTAATATGGATTGTGTTCGCGAAATGGGCGAGATTATCAAACGTACCGCCGAATTAACAAAAGACAGAGATGCCTTAGGCTGTGCCAAGTTAGTGGTATTTACCAATGTGCCTGAGGACAACCCCTTTATGGCCGGTGCTTTCCATGGTGTGGGCGAGCCTGAGACCACGATTCATGTTGGTGTAAGCGGTCCTGGTGTTGTTAAGCGGGCCTTGGAAGATGTACGCGGGCGGGATTTTAGCACAGTTGCTGAAACCATCAAACGCACTGCTTTTAAGATTACCCGTGTTGGCCAGCTGGTGGCCCAGGAAGCAGCACGGCGGCTAGGCCATCCTTTCGGCATTATTGATTTGTCCCTGGCGCCGACACCTGCGGTTGGTGACAGTGTGGCTCATATCCTGGAAGAAATGGGTATTGAAAGCTGTGGAGCACCGGGAACAACAGCGGCCCTGGCACTCTTAAACGATGCCGTCAAAAAAGGCGGTCTGATGGCCTCCTCCCATGTCGGCGGTCTGAGCGGGGCCTTTATCCCTGTTAGTGAGGATGCCGGCATGATTGCTGCTGTTGAGCGCGGCAGCCTGTCTTTAGAAAAGTTGGAGGCAATGACCTGCGTGTGCTCGGTCGGGCTGGACATGATCGCGGTACCTGGCGATACCTCAGCAGCCACGATTTCAGCAATTATTGCTGATGAGGCCGCTATCGGCATGATTAATAACAAGACAACAGCAGTACGGATTATCCCTGTACCAGGTAAAGCAGTGGGGGACACAGTCGAGTTTGGCGGACTGCTGGGCTACAGCCCGATACTCTCTGTCAGCAAGTTTAAATCAGATGACTTTATTGCCCGGGGTGGCAGGATTCCGGCTCCGATCCGCAGTCTAACCAACTAAAAAAGGTATAAAAAGGCGGGATTGCTTCTTTACAGAGCAATCCCGCCTTTTTGGATCTCTTTTAGAATGTTTCGTTTGCTTCCCTGTGTTTCACAATGGCATCAAGCCTGGCCTCATTTGTTGGGGCTTCAGTCCAGAGCTCTTTAAACGCAGTTGAACTTTTGAAGCTGGCGCTCCAGAGATAGGAATCCTCCGGGGTATAGTAAGCAAAGATGATCCCCTGGTTTAAATCCTTGGGCATAGTGCCCTCATCATTGGTAATCAGGGCATAATTGCCTGCCGGGGTAAGCTCAATGCCCAGCACAACCATGCTATCCTCGATCTCTGTTTCTTCAAAACCCAGCGATTCGTAAAATGATATAATAGTTTCACTGCTCATTACGTATCATCTCCATATTCTAATTAAAATGGGTACCCTTGCCATATTAAAGGGTTTGAGCCCTCTAACGTTGAATTAATCCATGAGAATCATTAAAAAGGGACATAATTAAATGGGGTGATCAACATGGATCATACAATTGATTTATTCGGCGTCATTAACAGGCTTAAACAGCTTGTTGTAGAAATAGGCAAACTCCAGCAGGAAAACCTGGGGAGCGCCAAACTGGCCTTTGCTATAAAATCAACCGCGATTGATATCGTCACTGAAATTGACAAAAAATCAGAAGAGAAAATAATTGCTTTTGTCAAAGAACAGTATCCCTCCCATGCAATACTTGCTGAAGAGTCTGGACGGTCGGAGGCTCAGTCGGACTATTTATGGATTATTGACCCACTGGATGGTACAACAAACTATGCCCAGGGGCTGCCGATATTCTCGATCTCAATTGCCCTTGAATATCGTGGACAAACGATTCTCGGCATGGTTTATGCACCTGTCCTTGACGAGCTATATTATGCGGTGCGCGGTCAAGGTGCCTTCTTAAATAACCGGCCTATTCATGTCTCAAACAAAACCCAACTGCTGGACAGCGTGCTGGCAACAGGGTTCCCCTATGATGTGGCAGAACATCCAGCCAATAATATAAACTATTTTACCAGGTTATTGCCAAAAACGCGAGCAATACGAAGATTTGGCTCAGCTGCCTACGATTTAGCCAGTGTAGCGTGCGGCCGCTTTGACGGTTACTGGGAGCTAAATCTTTCACAATGGGATGCGGCAGCCGGAATTTTGCTGGTGGAGGAAGCCGGTGGTATTGTCGCCCCTTTCCGGCAAGACCGGAAGGTTTCCATCATTGCTGGTAATAATACCATTGTGGGGCAAATTTATAACGAGATAAAAACGCTGCAATAGCTGGAGGTTGAATATACACTATTATGACTACAAACTTTGAACAATTAGGGCTGATCGCGCCGCTGACCGCAGGAATGACCACTGCCGGTATCTCTGTCCCGACTGCCATCCAGGCGGAGGTTATACCGGCAGCGCTGGCAGGCAAAGACATTATCGGGCAATCACCGACAGGTACAGGCAAAACACTGGCTTATCTGTTGCCGCTCTTTCAAAAAATAGATACTACTAAGCGTGAGACACAGGTGCTAATCCTGGCGCCAACCCATGAATTGGCGATTCAGATCCAGCGGCAAATCGAATTGTTGATAACAAATTCAGGCCTGCTGGTAACTGCGACCCCGATTATTGGTGATGTCAATATTATGCGGCAAATTGATAAACTTAAAGAAAAGCCGCATATCATTACCGGCTCAGGCGGGCGAATCCTTGAGTTGATCCAAAAAAAGAAGATTAACACCCAGACCATTAAAACAATTATTCTTGATGAAGCAGACCGGCTGCTAGATGATAAAAACGCAGATAACGTCAAAGCAGTCATCAAGACCACGCAAAAAGACCGGCAGCTATTGGCTTTCTCGGCGACAATACCGCCAGCAGCACTGAGCCGGGTGCAAGAACTGATGCACAGCCCTGTTGAGATACTGTCAGCGCAGAATAAGCCTGAGGATAAACCTGATATTGAACATGTCTATTTTGTGTCAGAGCGGCGGGATAAATTTGAGGTGCTGCGCAAAATCGTGAATAGCATTAATATTGACCAGGCCCTGGTGTTCATCAATCGCAGTGATGATGTGGAGCTAACTGTTGATAAGCTTAACTATCACGGTTTAATAGCAGCCGGTATCCATGGGAAATTTCTTAAAGAAGACCGGAAAAAAGCCATGGAAGGCTTCAGGAATGGGAAGCTTCAACTGCTGGTAGCCTCAGATTTGGCTGCCCGGGGGCTTGATATCCCCGGGGTTGAGTATGTCTTTCACTTAGACTTGCCGGAAGATCCGGAGGTCTATCTGCACCGCTCCGGACGAACCGGACGGGCCGGTGCAAGTGGTGTGTCTATCGCAATTATCACACCACGGGAGGCTGCGCTAATTGATCATTATGAGAAAGTCTTACAAATAAAAATGTTGCCTAAACACGTTACTCACGGTAAAGTTCTTGATAAGAGAACTGCCTCACATAGGCCCAAATAACCAATGCTAAACGGTACTGGTGAACCAGTACCGTTTAATAATGTCCAGACGGCATTGTTATTATTTATCGCCGGTGTGCTATAGTTCACTAATATTTTGCTTGTGCTTATTAGTGGCAGACACGACAATAATTATGGTAGAATGTAAGATGGTACAGGTGGAACTCAGTAATTCTGCCATTTTCTAAAAACCAGTTAAGAATGGTTGAGGTGCGACTTTGAGATTATACATTGCAGAAAAACCGAGCATGGCGGCCGAAATCGCCAAATGCCTGCCAGGGCCGGTAAGCCGCAAGGATGGCTATATCAGTACCGGCGGCGGTATAATTACCTGGGGGTATGGCCATATTCTGCGTCAGGCTGAGCCGGACGAATATGACCCCAAGTATGGGAAATGGCGGGCAGAGGATCTGCCGATCATCCCGCAAAGCTGGAAGCTGCTTGTTGCCGATTCCTGTAAAAAACAGTTTGAGATCATCAAAAACCTGATTGACCAGGCAAGCGAAATTGTTCATGCCGGTGACCCTGACCGTGAGGGACAATTACTGATAGATGAAGTACTCGACTATGTAAATAATCAGAAACCGGTGCGCCGGATTCTCTTAAATGCTCTTGATGAGCAGAGTATCAAAAAAGCTATTACCAGCCTGCGTGATAATCAGGATTTCTACAACCTGAAGCAGTCTGCCCTGGCCAGATCACGCGCTGACTGGCTTATTGGCATGAACCTGTCCCGGGCGTATACCCTGGCTGCCCAGCAGGCCGGACACCGAACGACGCTGCCGGTGGGGCGGGTTAAGACCCCCACACTGGCGCTTGTTGTCCGCCGGGAACGTGAGATTGAAGGCTTCAAACAGGCTGACTACTTCACGCTAAAGGCCGATTTTAGCCAGCATGACACTGTGTTTACCGCATATTGGAAGCCACGGGAGAATCAGCCGGGGCTTGATACGGAAGGCCGGCTGGCTGATAAGGCCATTGCTCAGGCCCTGCTGGAGACGCTGCAGGCTGCCACTGAGCCGGCAGCGGTCATCTTGTGTGAAACCACTGAAAAAAAAGAACCGCAGCGGCTGCCGCTGGCTCTGTCGACACTGCAGGTTATGGCCGGAAAGCGATTCAGCTATGACCCGCAGCTGGTGCTGGATACCGCGCAGAAGCTGTATGAAAAGAAACTGACAACATACCCGCGTTCCGATTGTGAATTTTTGCCTGAATCCCAGCATGATGATGCCAGGGCAATTCTGCATAATCTAAGCGGTCTTGCCCATACCGAGCTGGCAGGCTGGTCAGGCAAGGCTGAACCAGTGACAAAAAGCCGGGCCTGGAACGACAAAAAAATCACAGCCCATCATGCGATTATTCCAACGGTAGAGCGCTGTAATTTTGCCACCTTAAGTGAATCTGAGCGGAATATCTACTTTCTTATTGCGCAAGCCTATATTGCTCAATTTTACCCGGTGCATGTCTATGACCAAACACGGGCTGAACTGGATTATGCCGGTGAACGTTTTACCGCCAATGGCCGGATTATCAAGGAATTAGGCTGGAAAGAGCTATACGGTGCTGAGGCTGACGAAAAGAAAGAGGAAGACGGTGGAGCACTGCCGGCTATGACCAAAGGGGATCAGCCACTGTTTGTCAAGGCGTCGGCTGACAAAAAATCGACTAAAGCGCCAGGCCGGTTCACCGCAGCCACCCTTTTAGCGGCAATGAAAGAAATTCATAAATATGTAAAAAATCCTGATCTGAAAAAACAGCTCAAGGATGTGGCCGGCATTGGGACTGAGGCTACCCGGGCCACGATCATCAAAGAGCTGACTGAACGCGGTTTTTTGCGGGAGGAAACCAAGAAAAAATATCTCAAACCAACCGAACCGGCGTACTTGCTTGTTGATATTCTGCCGGAAGAGATTACATATCCTGATTTTACCGCCTTGTGGGAGGATATCCTGCACCAGATGGCTGCCGGCAATGCGAGTCTGGATACCTTCTTGGGGCAGCAGGCCCGTTTTGCATCAAGTCTTTGCACTAAGGCGAAAGGTGCTGCCATCCCGCTAAAAGGTGAGCATCATTGTCCGCGCTGCCGCAAAGGGGTACTGCAATTAAAAAACGGCAAACACGGCAAGTTTTGGGGCTGTTCGCGTTACCCGGCCTGCCGGGCCTCTTTTGATGATAAAAATGATAAACCGGCACTACCACCGGTAAAAGAACAAGGGCAAGGCTGATTACGCCTTGCCCTTGGATGTTTTAGCACGCTTGTCACTATATTTTTTGCTGCCTGCGGTTCTGTCGGCAGGTTTCGGTTTACGGCGGCTTCTTAAGTTATTGCCGCCATGGCCGTCTGCTTTTTTATCACCAGTCTTCTTTTCAGCGGTGGCTGTTTTTTCTACAATCCGCTTTGGTGCTGCCGTGATGGCGGCCTTGCCGGCGTTTTTGATTACTTTTTGACCATTGGCTTTGTATTTTTCGATGGTGGATTTAATACCCTGCTCAATCATTCGTAAATACAGGTGTTCACCTGGAACAACAAATGTAATGGCTGTCCCGGTTTGACCGGCCCGTCCGGTGCGGCCGATACGGTGGATATAGCTTTCTGGGTCATGGGAGATATCATAACTAAATACATGGGTTACGCCTTCGATATCCAGGCCACGGGCGGCAATATCTGTGGCAACTAAGATCTGTAGTTTAGCGTCGCTAAAGCGTTTCATAACCTGAGTACGCTTAGCCTGTGACAGGTCGCCGTGCAATTCATCAGCTTTGTAGCCGCGCTGAATGAGCGCCGTATTAACCGCTTTAGCCCGGTCTTTGGTATGGCAGAAAACAATCGCCAGATAAGGCTGGGCTTCGTCAATCATGCTGCAGAGTTTATCGAGTTTTTCGGCCTCCGGCAGTTCAATGATAATCTGTTTAATCTCATCTAAGGTTACGTTTTGAGTCTGAATGTGGATATCTGCCGGTTTAGTCATATACCGAGCAGCCAGCGCCCGGACTTTTGGCGGCATAGTGGCAGAGAACAGCATGGTTTGGCGTTTAGATGAGGTCAGTTGGATAACCTCCTCCACCTCATCTAAAAAGCCCATGTGGAGCATCTGGTCTGCCTCATCCAGCACCAGTTTTGTTACCCCGGAAAGCACCAGCGTTTTACGCCGGACGTGGTCAAGCAGCCGGCCCGGCGTGCCAATTACCAGATGGGGCTGTCCGCGCAGTTTGCGAATTTGTTCGTCTACATCCTGCCCGCCGTAAACAGATAACACATTAATCCCAAGGACATCAGCGATTTTCCTCGCCTCAGCTGTGATCTGCAGCGTTAGTTCACGGGTCGGGGTGATAATCAGGGCCTGGACATGCGGGGCCGTTCCCCTGATTTTCTCTAAAATGGGCAGCAAAAACGCCAGCGTTTTGCCTGTACCTGTCTGGGACTGGGCGATTACATCTTTACCTGCCATACGCACCGGAATGGTTTGTAGCTGTACCGGGGTAGGCTGGGTAATGCCAGTTTCTTTTAAAAATTGAGTCAGTTCAGGCCGAATGCCTAAGGCTGAAAAGTTTGTCGACATCAGAGAACACCTTTCTTTTCTGAGAATTGCCGTTAGTTCAGTTTGTGCAAGCCTGCGAGCGGCTATGCGTGAATAAAAATTAAATATACTACTATTTTCCATAAAAGTAAAGAGTTTTTCTTCAATAAACCTGGAATTTTTTGCCGGGGGTAACGCAAACATATACAGATCAGTAAATTATCTCCTATTATAATATCTGACCAAAATGCTTCCATGGGAGCATGGTCGCAGCTCCCTTTGTCAGGAAAAATTGCGCCGGTATCGCAGTTCTGTCTTGGATATTCAGGTATTATGCTGCAAAGTATAACTGAATATAATTAGTGGTTGCCGGTGTTGCCGCTCTTTCAAAATGTTGAGCGTGAAGGGGTAGGTATCGACCATGATGAGACTACAGTAGTAAAATAAATTCTAGAGAAAATCAATATAAAAATGCTGGTTGGTAATGCAGGAGACCTTGTGGTATACTCAAATTACAAACTTTCTGCACAGTCTTATCTTATAATAAGGAGATGAACTTTTGTGCCATTTGTAAGAAAAATTCTTAATAGCAATGTCTTAACTGGAATTATGGATATCCCTGAAGTTCTAAAAAACAAAAAAGTTGAAGTACTGGTTTTTTCTTTAGATGATCATAATAAAAACGTGAATCAAATGCCAAAAACAAAAAAAGCAAAAGGTATTCTGGCTCAATATAAAAATGCTGCTCTTATCGGAAAAGAGTCTTCGGTTTGGGCGGAGGCGGCGGCCGAAAAACATGAACATCATTGATGCTAATATTATTTTGCGATATTTATTAAATGATAATGACAACTTAACTGCAAAAGCTACCGATATAATTGAAAATATTTATATATATATCCCTAATGAAATTTTAGTTGAAGTTGTTTATGTACTGGAAAAAGTATATAAAGCCGAGCGAACTGCTATTTATGATGCAATAATAGAATTGCTGACATATGATAATATTGAAGTAGCAGATAAAAACCTAATTGAAGTAGCTTTGAACTTGTATAAAACAAGAAAATTTGACATTGTTGATACACTATTATTTGCTTATCATAAGGTATCTAATCATACTATCTATACCTTTGATGAAAAACTAGAAAAATATATCATCAAATTGTAACTCTGCATAATATCCTGTATTATGATTTTGATAAATACGATATGATGCACTAGCTGTCCGGCGTTATAGCTTGATAGCTGCTTTTATTTATGCCCCTTTGCATCCAGAGTATTTGTCCTGTTCATTAAAAGGGCATCTATGTTAAAATGAAGAAAATCGAACAAAAAGGACTGTACTATGAATTTACTATCAATAGAAAACCTGTCAAAAACCTATGGGGAAAAGGTCTTATTCGGTCAGGTTACCTTTGGCGTTGACGACGGGGATAAAATTGGCCTGATTGGTGTTAATGGCACTGGAAAATCAACATTCTTAAAAGTTATCGCCGGGGTCGAGCAGGCAGACTCAGGCAAGATAATGACTGGCAACAGTGTCCAGATCGAATATTTACCGCAGAATCCCGAATTTGATGCTAAGGCCACAGTGCTTGAACAGGTATTTAAAGGCCATTCACCGGTAATGCAGGTGTTAAGAGAATATGAGCAGGCGTTGAGTGAGGCGCAGCAGCACCCGGCAGATATTGTATACCAAAAACGGCTTATTGCATTGACGCAGCAGATGGATTCCCAAAATGCGTGGCAGCTGGAAAGCGATGCCAAAGCGATTCTCACCAAGCTGGGGATTACCGATTTCACCGCAAGTGTCAGTACACTATCCGGCGGCCAGCGCAAACGGGTGGCGTTAGCCAGTGCGCTCATTAACCCAGCTGACTTGTTAATCCTGGATGAGCCGACTAACCATATCGATAACGATACTGTAGCCTGGCTGGAGCAGTATCTTCATAAACGTAAAGGCGCCCTCTTGATGATTACCCATGACCGGTACTTCCTTGACCGGGTGACAAACCGGATCATAGAACTGGATAAAGGCAAGCTGTATACATATACCGGAAACTATAGCCAGTTTCTGGAATCCAAGGCTGACCGGGAAGAACAGCTGGAAGCCAGTGAGCGCAAACGCCAAAACATCTTAAGAAATGAGCTGGCCTGGATCAGACGCGGGGCGCAGGCGCGCAGCACTAAACAGAAGGCCAGAATCGAGCGATTTGAAGAGCTTAGTGCCCAAACCCCGATGGCCGGCAATGGCCAGATGGAGATCACTGTCGGCGCCAGCCGGCTGGGGCGCAAAACGGTCGAACTGGAGCATATCAGCCATGCTTTTGGCGGCAACAACCTAATCAGTGACTTTAACTACATTGTGCTTAAGGATGACCGGGTCGGGATCGTCGGGCCTAACGGCAGCGGCAAATCCACATTGCTTAATATGATTGCCGGAACACTGACCCCTGACAACGGCACAGTAGAGATTGGTCAGACGGTAAAGATCGGCTATTTCTCTCAGGAAAGCAGCGAAATGAACCAGGATCTGCGGGTTATTGAATATATTAGAGAAGAAGCCCATTTTTTGCCTACTGCCGATGGTGGAACCATCAGCGCCGCGCAACTCCTGGAACGTTTTCTGTTTCCGCCTAATCTCCAGTGGACACCGATTGCCAGGTTATCAGGCGGGGAGAAACGCCGCTTGTATCTGCTGCGGGTGTTGATGAGTGCACCTAATGTTTTGCTCCTGGATGAACCGACCAATGATCTGGATATCCAGACCTTAACCATTCTGGAGGATTATCTTGACGACTTTCCCGGAGCAGTTATTGCCGTGTCCCATGACCGGTATTTTCTTGACCGGATTGTTGAAAAAGTATTCGCCTTTGAAGGTCAGGGCCGGATTACTCAGTATCCCGGGAATTATTCGGACTATCAGAACAGAATCAGTATCGTCGAAGCAGAGGCTGCCGACAAGGCCAGGAATACTGCCGATAAAAGGCCGGTAGCTGCGGACAAGCCCAAAGAACGGCCTCAGAAGCTGTCTTTTAAAGAGCAGCGGGAGTATGAGCAGATTGATGCAGTCATTGCCGGTGTTGAACAAGAACTTGTCCAGGTGGCTCATGGCCTTAATACTGCCGGCAGTAACTTCGAATTACTGCAAGAGCTTACCGGCAGGCAACAGGAACTGGAAATGCGGCTTGATGAACTGCTTAACCGCTGGACATATCTTAATGAACTTGTGGAAGAATTTAA
>JAQSXM010000063.1 GCA_029256645.1 Sporomusa sp.
TGCTTTGAGCATCGTCTTTATATTGCTGGCTACAGCCTGCGGCTCAAACCAAAATGCGACCAGAACTTCGCCGGTTCAGACCGGTTCAACAGCATATCCCACCACCCGCTAGGGGGAGCGCCAGGTTATCCCACTTGGCTGCAGCCAGCGACCCCATTGTCCAGAAGGTGACACTGCGCATACCTTCGGCATTGCTGGAGATATAAATAATAAAATTGGTAAAGGCAATAAATAAAGCACTGGCGATCGAACCGGCCAGCACCATTTTTACGGTAGAGGCCCGTCCGCCGATGCTGGATAAGGTTATTACAAACAGTGAGGCCCCCAAAGCACCCATAAAAGCCCATACGGCTGTACCTAAGCCAAACAGCATCCCGGCTAAGCCGCCAAGCAGGATGGAAAAAGTTGCACCAAGCGACGCTCCTGCAGATATTCCCAGGATGTAAGGCTCTGCCAGGGGATTTTGCACGGCTGCCTGCATCACTACCCCGCACACCGCCAGCCCTGCACCGACAATGGCTGACATGATCACACGCGGCAGACGGATTTCCCAGATAATATCCATATGAGCTAAAGATGCCTGTTCGGCAATATGATTAATATTTAAGTGAAATAGCTTGTACAAGATAATACGATAAGCCTCATTGGCTGAAATCTTCGCTGATCCCAGGCTTACCGCAATCAATATGGAGATTAGCGCAATAACAGCTAAAAAAGTTAGCAATAAAACAAAATTTCGCTGTTTTTGAATGATACCGTCAGGTTGAGCTAAAGAGTGCATTTTACTTTGTCCCATATAGTTTATATCTCCCTGGCTAAATTCTTGGTTTGTCAAATCCGTACTACCTAATTAAGTGAAACAGATTCTCATTATCATTTTAACCCTTACGCTTCATTTAGGAAATACTATTTTTCATAAATCACTCAAAAAACTGACATGCACTGCCCGCTAATGCCACTGAGCAGTGCATGTCTTGAGAGAATTTCCGTTACATCCGGTGTTCCATGCCAATAAAGAAGTTGCGTCCTGCCATCGGGTAAGAGCCAGGCTTATACCAAACATTGCCAATTAATTCATAGGCTTCATTTGTTAGGTTGTAGGCATTTGCATAAATACGGGTAGTTGGAGTGATTTGATAGTTAACAGTCATGTCCATTGTCAGATAAGATTTAGAGGTGAATTTTTCTAAACTGCGGTTGGTTGCTGCCCGCAGTGTGAGCCCTGCATCCCATTTATCCTGATTGTAGTTAAACCCTAGGTGATAGCCGTTCGGTTGACTGTTTTTGGGATCATCATAATAGCCAGTGCTATTGGCGGTAGTTTTTATTTGAGCATATGAGTAACCGGCCGTCACATCCCATTGTGGTGACAATGTCTTGTTTAAGGTAATATCCAGTCCCTGCCTTTTTTCCCGGTCAACGTTTTCATAATATCCGGGATCAGGAGCCGGCCAGAATGATTTCCATTGTATTGCATTTTTCAGATGGCTGCTATATACACTGGTTTGCAGTTTTGTACCATCGCCCAGTTCAGTATTAAGCCCAATTGTGACTGTATTGCCTTCCTCCGGCTTAAGGTCCGGATTGCCGACCCAATAGATTGTATTGCTGAATAGCTGCGCAACCGTTGGGTTTCGGACATATTGTCCCCAGGAGGCGTAAATGTTAGTGGTTGCGTTAATTTCCCGGTTTATCGACAAGCGTGAGGTTGTATTATCGCCAACAATGCTTTGATCATCATAGCGGGTGCCAACGGTAAGCAGCCATTTGCTGGGGAGACGCCAGCTGTTTTCCAGAAAAACAGATTTAGTGGAAACACCCCTGTTAATAGTGTCTTGATCATCCAAATGCTCTTTAAGCCAGCTTGCGCCGCCCACCAGGGTCTGCTTTTCACTTAGCTTCCAGTTTTGCTGCCATTCGACCCCATTGGCGTAGAGGTCATAGCTATATGGGCTAACCCCATCTGTTTTTACCAATGATTTATAAAGTGTTCCGGTTGACGTGTTGCGATAAACCCGTACAAAATTGCCTGCTCCGCTGTCTTGGTTCCAGCGGTAGGTTAATGCAATATTGTTGCTCGTAAGATCCTGCCGTCCTTCTAGATTTGCAGCATTGCCATCCTCCATCAATGCTGCGCCAAAGCCTGTCTGATCATTTGTATGCTCCCATTGAAAGGAGATATCCTTACCGTTGCCTAGTTCTTTATCAAGACGCAGAGTCATTAAGTCCTGGTCCAGCTGACTTGCAGCATGTGTTTTGTTTTTTCCTGTATTTGCCTCTTTATATTCGAAATTATCCCGCTTTTTTTGTTCGGCGGTAAAGAAATAACTGATATCATCTGTTTTGCCTTCTGTGGTGAGATTATAGCGCTTAAAGCCCCAATTGCCAAACTCAGAGGCAATTGAAGTACGGTTACCTTCCGCTTTTTTTGTGATAATGTTAACTACCCCGCCGACAGCATCACTGCCATATAGGGATGATCCGGGTCCGCGTAAAATTTCTATGCGTTCTATATTTTTTACCGATATACCATCAATATTTACTACATGGTCGTTTCCACTAAACATCAGGTGCGGCCAATTCATTTTACGGCCATCAACGAGTACTAAGACCCGGTCATCACCATTGAGGACAGGAAATGCACCAAAACTGGTTGAGCCTGTATTGATATTATTATCGCGTAAAACATCCGATATCCGTGTAAAGCCGCCCTTTTCAATTGTCTCGCCGGTTATGACGGTAACGTTGGCTGCAACTTCTGTTGCTTTTACAGGAATACGGTTGGCAGTGACAACATATTCATCAAAATTATATTCCGGTTCGGCCTCCTCTGCCGAAGCCAGTCCGGTCATTCCGAACAGTAATGCACTACTGATTAGTGAGCATAATATTTTCTTCTGTTTGCTGTTAATCATAATCTTCCCCTTCCCAGATAGGTTGCTCACTGCTTACACACTATAATGTAGCAGTTATTTGCCATTTAGCAATCGATAATTTATCATTTATGTATTCTCTGAGTATTAATTGACTGATAACAGTCAGTCAATAGCGGCATTAATCCATTATTTTTTTATTCATATCACCACTCCTAACAAATTTGGCGTTCCCAATCATTTAATTTGCCTAATGGACTTACAAGTAACACCTCAAATTATCATTTTGAGGGGACTGCAACCATAATAAACCAGGCGCTTTGCATAAATAGTACGGAATAACATTTTATATGACTGACAACAGTCATATAAAATGTTATTCTTATTGAGTTTGATAATCATAATCAATAAGAGTATAAGCCCTGCAAATAAGCAAGTCAATACATTAATTAAAATAAGTATTCAAGAATTAATGCAAAGCCTCTGCTGATTTTTTTGCAATACATGAGTGGCCAAAGCATTTGCTCGATCATACTATGTATTATCTTCTCAGTAACATACAGCAAAGGAGGCCTCCCTATGGGATTTGGTGGATTTGGTGGTCGTGGAGGTTCGAGTTGGATTATCATTATTTTAATCATTATCGTGCTGCTCTTTTCATTTGATAATGATTTCAGTTCAAATTAATAAGGTTACAACCCATTAAGCACAACTAATCTATAAGTGCCGCCCGCTAAATAGCTCGGTTGTGTCAAAGTCGGCCTGGTTCAGAAGCCGGCTTTTTTTCTGTCTAATTACCGGCATTTTAGAGCTAAACAACATAACTACTACCTGCCAGGAATGTTTTGCTCTTTTGATATTATTTGACAGAATTATCTGGACGGGGTTGTGTTTCTTCATATTTATAGTTAAAATCACTATTAATGAGAATACTTTTATTGTGATATAAATTGCAAGCAAAAACGCGGCAAGGGGTGACAATATCATGACGACCAAACTCTCTTTCAGTGCAGCACTGGCTGACCCGGAGCAACTATCTGTAACCTGGGAACTGATTCCGGGCCGGGGGGCACGGGAAAAGGCGCAGGACCATTTTGTGAAAATGGCTGAACTGGCAGCAAAGGATTCTAAAATAAATGCTATTACTATTACTGACAATCCTGGCGGTAAATCAGCTATTTTAGCTTATTCAATGGCCCTTGAGGCTAAGCGGCTGGGGATTGATCCACTTGTTCACCTTACCAGCAAAGATAAAAACCGGAATGCCCTGGAGAGTGAGTTATATGCCCTGGCCAGGGCTGATATTCAAAACCTGCTGGTTATGACCGGTGACTATCCAGGCGCAGGGTATGCCGGCAGTGCCAAGCCGGTCTTTGATTTTGACGCAGTGCACGCTCTCCGGATGATAACTAAAATGAATGAAGGCGCTTACACTAAGCTGCCGGCCACCAATTTTTTTGCCGGAGCCGTCGTTTCACCCTTTAAATCAGCCGAAGCGGAAATCATGGCACAATATTATAAGCTGCATAAGAAGATTGACAACGGAGCCCGGTTTATTATCACGCAGTTGGGCTATGATGCCAGAAAGTTTGATGAGTTGAGGAAGTATGTTGACATTAATCATCCTGCGGTAGCGTTGATCGGTAATATCTTTGTGCTGTCTTTGCCTGTGGCTAAACTGATGAATAAGAACCTGATTCCAGGTTGTGTGGTTACTGATTCGCTGGTGGACAGGCTGGAGCAAGAGTCGACCGAGAGCAATAAGAAAGAGCTGCAATTGCTCCGTGCTGCCAAGCTGTATGCCGTACTTAAAGGTCTGAAATATAATGGCATTAATATTGGCGGCCACGGCCTTGGTTATACTGATGTGCAATATATTATGGAAAAAGGTGAAGAGTTAAGCGGCAACTGGCAGGACATAGCAGCTGCTGAATTTAACCATCCTCAGGCTGACGGATTCTATTTCTTTGAAAAGGATTCAGCAACCGGTCTTAATACCTGTCAGCCTGTCAACCGCAGTCAAACCGGTTCGAGCGGTTCTTCATTAAAACAGTCGATGATGGACATGGTGCATGAGGTGGCTTTTGATCACAAGGCGCCCCTTTACCCAATGAACAAAGCAATCGCTAAATATATTGATAAGTCCTGGCTGAAGAAGCCGTTTACCCTTGCCGAGTATACTACTAAAACAATGACTAACGAATGCCGGTTCTGCGGCGATTGTGCCATGCATGAGCTTGGTTTTATCTGCCCGATGTCTCAATGCCCCAAGCAACAGCGTAATGGAGCCTGCGGCGGGAGCCGCGACGGGTGGTGCGAGGTCTATCCCGGCCAACAAAAATGTATCTACGTAAAGATGTATGAAGGCTTTAAAGGGCAAGGCAAGGAAGAGCGGATGAAGGCTAAATACATGCCGCCCTGCAATTGGGATTTGCATCGGACCTCTTCCTGGTTAAATTATTTTAATGACAGAGACTATAATAATAATAAAGAGTGAACAGATGCTCCTGCCGCTATGGCGGGAGCATTTTTATAAAAAATCAACCATATTTTTCTTGACGCATTTAGGGATAATCGATACAATATATTGTATCACGATAAATGATAAACACTAAATCTTGTGTTGTGTCAGGGGGCTATTGTATGAATTTATCAGACAATGCGATTAAAGTTTTAGAAAAACGATATCTATCAAAAGATGAGAATGGACAGTTGTTAGAAGATGTTGACGGAATGTTTCGCAGGGTTGCTAAAGCTGTTGCCGGTGCAGATGCCCCATATGTTTCAGCAGCCGCGTTACAGGCTATTGAGGATGAATTCTATGAGATGATGTCCAGTCTGGAGTTTTTGCCAAATTCACCGACACTGATGAACGCAGGCAGGCCGTTGGGGCAATTAAGCGCTTGTTTTGTGCTGCCGATAGAAGACACTATGGAAGATATCTTTGAAACGCTAAAAAATGCTGCCATGATTCATAAAAGCGGCGGTGGCACAGGTTTCAGTTTTTCCCGGTTGAGGCCTAAAGGTGCTGCTGTAAATTCAACAGGCGGGGTTGCCAGTGGTCCGGTTAGTTTTATGAAAGTTTTTAATGCGGCTACTGAAGCGGTTAAGCAGGGCGGCACGAGAAGAGGCGCCAATATGGGCATTCTCAGGGTCGATCATCCGGATATAATGGAGTTTATTACTGCTAAAAAGGACAACGCCGATATTACAAACTTCAATATTAGTGTTGGCATTACTGACGTGTTTATGAACGCGGTGGCAGAGAATGAGGAATATGACCTAATCGATCCTCATCATCGTACTGTAACCGGGCGATTAAACGCAAGAGAAGTCTTTGATGTAATTGTGGATATGGCCTGGAGTAATGGCGAGCCTGGAATCATATTCTTAGACAGGCTGAACCAGGATAATGTAACACCGGAGCTGGGCGATTTTGAAAGTACCAATCCTTGTGGGGAACAACCGCTGCTGCCGTATGAATCCTGTAATCTTGGTTCAATAAATCTAAGCCTGATGGTAATAGCTAAGGAGAATAAACCGGCAATCGATTTTGAACGAATTGGTATTGCTGTAAAAAAAGCCATTCATTTTTTGGATAATGTTATAGATGTGAATAAGTACCCGCTGCCTGAGATTGAGCAGATGACAAAGAGCACCAGAAAGATTGGGTTAGGTGTTATGGGCTGGGCTGATCTGCTGTGCCAGTTGAGGGTCCCGTATAATTCGCAACAGGCATTGCTCCTCGCAGAGCAAGTGATGGGTTTTATCCGGGAGCAAGCAAGAATGACTTCAATGGAACTGGCAGAACTAAAAGGCGTGTTCCCGCATTTTGAGCAAAGCACCTATCACCAGCAGGGGCTCAGGGTACGCAATGCAACGACAACCACAATCGCACCAACCGGCACATTAAGTATCTTAGCCGGTGTCTCCAGCGGCATTGAACCGCTATTTGCGTTAGCTTATATTAGGAATGTTATGGATAATGATGAATTAATGGAGACAAACCCATTTTTTAAACAAGCGGCTATAACTGGCGGGTTCTACACTGAACCGTTAATGAGGACAATTGCCGCCCACGGAACCATAAAGGGGCTGCCGGAAATCCCGGTATCCATTCAGGATGTTTTTGTTACCGCCCATGATATTTCCTCAGAGTGTCATGTAGAAATGCAGGCCGCATTTCAGAAATACACCGACAATGCTGTCTCTAAGACGGTTAATCTTAGTAATAAAGCTACACGGGAAGATGTTCAGGCTGTATTTAACTTAGCCTATGAAGCAGGCTGCAAGGGGGTAACGATTTACCGGGACGGCAGCCGGGATTTGCAGGTGCTTAATATTGGTAAGGTTAACGGTAAAGAAACACCCTCGGCGGAAAATGCCGTGGCGGAGACTAAGCAAGGTTTTTTTGCACCAAGGGCCAGACCGGATATAACTACCGGATTTACTGAAAAAGTTAAGATAGGCTGTGGCACGATATTTATTACTGTTAACTATGATCAGCATGGCATCTGTGAGGTCTTTACCAACACAGGCCGGGCCGGTGGCTGCCCATCACAATCCGAGGCTACGGCACGGTTGGTGTCAATCGCCTTGAGATCCGGTATGGATGCTCATTCTATCATTGATCAGTTAAAAGGGATAAGATGTCATTCGACAATCCGGCAAAAAGATTTGAAGGTATTATCATGCCCTGATGCAATTGGCAAGGTGATTGAAAAAGTCATGAAGCTGCAAAATGGGGATAAGGCTGAAGCAAATACTGTGTTTACGGACGGGGATAATGAGTGTCCGGAATGCGGTAAGCCGGTAGAGCATGAAGGTGGCTGTGTAATTTGCCGGCATTGCGGTTTCAGTAAATGCGGTTAAGAGCGCCAAAAGTAACCTGCCGGTAGTTCCCGGCAGGTTACTTTTTACGGGGAAATCCTGCGGGCTTGCAGGATTTTAATGAATGAAGCTGAAAATACAGTTTGGAATCTTCATCTGGGGAGACAATAGTGTCTGATAATGTCCTGGGAGAAACGTTAAGGAGGAAAAGATGATGAAAATTGTACGCTCGGTATGCCCATATGATTGTCCTGACGCATGTGGTCTGCTTGTTTCAGTCGAGGAGAGCAGGGTGGTAAAAGTCCAGGGAGATCCGGAGCATCCCTTTACCAGGGGCACATTATGCCCGAAAATGAATCATTATGAGCGTACCGTTCACTCACCGCAACGGATCACGACACCTTTACGCCGAAGCGGTGCCAAAGGGACCGGTACCTTTGAACCGGTCTCCTGGGAAGAGGCGATTGCCGGCATAACAACAAAATGGCAGGATATTATTGCTCAACATGGGGCGGAAGCAATCCTGCCGTATTCATATGCCGGGACGATGGGGCTTGTACAGCGCAATGCCGGCCACCCTTTCTTTTACAGTCTGGGTGCTTCACAGCTTGAGCGCACAATCTGTTCTCCGGCCAAAGGCTGCGGCTGGAATGCAGTCATGGGCCAGACGATGGCATTACATACGAATGAAATCCATGCCAGCGACCTCATTATTCTTTGGGGCATCCATGCGTTAGCAACAAATATTCACATCATGCATGACATTCAGATAGCCAAAAAACAAGGGGCCAGAGTATGGCTTGTTGATACTTATGAGAGTCCTACTGCGAGGATTGCCGACAGGGTAATTATTGTCAGGCCGGGGACCGATGGCGCGCTGGCACTGGCTATGATGCATGCGATCGCACGGGAAAACCTGGCTGATAAAGACTTTATCAAGCGCTGTGTGCAAGGGTATGAGGAACTGAACACAACTGTCTTACCGGACTACCCGCCGGCGGCAGTCAGTGAGCTCACCGGCATTGCTGCTGCTGACATTGAAGAAATAGCCAGATTGTATGCAACTGCCCGCGCCCCATATATTCATTTAGGCAGCGGCCTGTCCCGGTATAGTAATGGGGCCATGACGGTCCGGGCCATCACTTGTTTGCCGGCTGTTGTCGGGGCCTGGGATAAGCCCGGGGGCGGATTATTTGCCACTACCTCTACCGGTGCCGCCTTTGATACGCAGCGTATCACCCGGGAAGATTTCATAGCTAAGCCGGTCCGAACAATCAATATGAATCAACTGGGCCGGGTGCTAAATGAGGTAAACAATCCACCAATCCACAGTCTTTATGTGTATCACTCCAACCCTGCGGCCATAGCACCTGATCAGAACCGGGTTCTACAGGGCCTGGCCCGGGAAGACTTATTTACTGTTGTGCATGAGCGTTTTATGACAGACACTGCTAAATATGCGGACTTTGTTTTGCCGGCGACTACTTCTTTGGAGCATAGTGATATTTACCGCTCATACGGTCATTATGGCGTACAGTGTGCCCGGGCGGTTATTCCGGCAGTCGGGCAGGCCAAATCCAATTGGGAGGTATTCTGTCTGCTGGCGGCGGCGATGGGGATCAGGCAGCCCTTTTTTACCCAGTCGGCTGATGATTTAGTTGACAGTATATTGGACCAGCCTTCGGAATGGCTGGCCAGTACGCGTATGGATGCGTTGCGGGCCGGGTACCCGGTTGAATTGCCGCTGCCGGACGGCTATAAGACTGATTTCAAAACGGCTTCAGGTAAAATCGAGATATTCAATGCAAACCAACCCGAGCCTTTGCCCAGGTATGTTAAGCCCCATGGCGATCATGCTGATTTCTGGCTTGTCAATGCCCCCGATATGCGATTATTAAATTCATCATTTAATGAACGGGAGGACTTGACGCAAACCAACAAAATGCTGCTTAAGATGAATCCTGAGGATGCTGCAAACAAGGAGCTCCGAGACGGGCAGCTTGTTATTGCTTATAATGAACGGGGCGAGGTAACCTTTACCCTGGCGGTTACGATGAGTGTGCCGGCTGGTGTTGTTGTCAGCGAAGGGGTGTGGTGGCTGGAACATGCCCCCGGCAGCCGCTCAGTCAATGCGCTTACCTCGCAGCGTCTTACCGACCAGGGGCAGGGCAGTACTTTTTATGATGTACAGGTGAATGTTCGTGTTGCCGAAAGCGCTTAGCCCGGGGGCTCAGGATAAAATAATTTTGACAGATAATCAATAGCCGCATCTACCCGGCTGGCGGGATTTACCGCAAATAATTGATAGGGCAGCTGGTATACCTGGTTTTGCTGCACAGCTTTGAGTTTTTGCCAGGTAGGATGAACCATTAATTCGTTACGGATTTTGTCGCTCACTTTTTGCTCATAGCTGTGGCTGATCAGGAGAATCAGGTCAGGTTCGGTCTGCCCCGTAAATTCCAGACTCAGTGGTGCATACGGCATAGCCTGGGTGGCCACACCTTCGGCCACATTAATTGCATTAAGGCGACCGATGAGGTCGCCGGTAAAACTGTTGGGGAGTGCCATATAGAAGTTCTCAAGCGAGCCCCAGATGATGAGTACCCGGGGGGCAGGCTTATTTTTGCTTTTTGCCTGGGCTTGCTGTAATCTATTGTCTAGGCGGTCAATTACCTGACTGGCTTGTGCGGGATGGTCGGTTAGTTCTCCATAAAAGCGCAGGGCCTGGCTGATTTGCTGAAAACTATCCAATCTTTGCAGGTACACCGGAATACCGGCTTTCTCTAACGTCGAGACAACTGGCTGGCGCAAATGAATATCTGTTGCCAAGACTAAGTCGGGTTTTAAGGCGATAATTTGCTCAATGTTGGGGCAGGGAGTTTCACCTACTGCCGGGACATCCTTAATTTTCTCCATTAATTCCGGTGGTAGGGCCATGGTAGTGGGGCGGCCGATCAATTGTCCCCCGGCAGCATAGTATAAATCGACATTGGAGGCGTTCAGGGCGATCAGCCGCAGCGACCTCCCTTTTTTTATAGTTTGCACTAAATTGCATTTTGGACAACGGATTTCGATATATTTTACCTGACCTTTAAACAGCAGCCTGTTGCATTTTGAACAACGGCACTCGTTTGAGTCTGCTATACCCAATCTGCCGGTGGGGTTAGACGGTGCTTTCATGCGATTACTCCTTTCCATAATTTTATCACGGGATGTATCCCTGATCGCCTGCAGGCCCGATGTTCTGTAAAAAAATAAACTCCGCGTGAAATAATATTTCACTACGGAGCTCAAGGCTCTCTTTAATAATGATTCTCATTTATATTATAAGAAAAATGATAGGAACTTGTCAAGAATAAGACTGTAAAGTATAGCTTGTTACAGTTACGGCGAAAACCAGTCCATTCCAGAAAGGGAGTAGGCTGATTAAATTGATTGGCGATATTTACAAAAAAAACGGTTGACTTTGATAATCATTATCAATATACTAAGATACAAGAGAGCCAATGCGAGCTCCGTGACGGGTAATACAGGCACGGGGCTTTATTGCTAGGTGAATATTCTTTCAGTTATTGGAGTGATGCACATGGAGAAAGCTAAAAACCTGCGGCCGGCCAAATCAAAATTGCCGGAAGTACGTTGTTTTCAGTGCAATCGTTTATTGTTTTGCGGAATTGCTGAAGATATGGAAATCAAATGCTCACGTTGCGGAGCTATTCAGTATATAGGTAATAGCAAACAAGAGTCCAGGGTGAATATTAGCAGCTGGTAAGTGAAATAAGATGCAAGGCAGAGTGCCCTGCTACATAAAACTTAGAGAGCCAAGAGCTCCGTGTCAA
>JAQSXM010000064.1 GCA_029256645.1 Sporomusa sp.
TGTCGGTGAAAATGGATCGGGTAAATCAACTTTAGTCGAGGCTATAGCTGTAGCCTTTGGGCTTAATCCTGAAGGTGGGTCTAAACATTTCACCTTTTCAACGGAAGATTCTCATTCTGAATTGCATAGATATATAGTTTTGCGAAAAGGGATCAAACGGCCGAGAGATGCATATTTTTTGCGCGCAGAGAGCTTTTACAACGTAGCAACTAATGTTAAAGAATTAGGCGTAGGATACGTATATGGGGATAAGTCTTTACATAAACAGTCCCATGGCGAATCCTTTATGTCGCTATTTTTACACCGGTTTTTAGGCAAAGGGCTCTATATCCTTGACGAACCGGAAGCTGCGTTATCTCCTATGAGACAATTAAGTTTGATTAGCCGAATCCATGAATTAGTTTCAAATGATTCGCAATTCATCATAGCTACACATTCGCCAATTCTCTTATCCTATCCTAATGCTTATATCTACAATATTGATAATAATGGGATAAACCGGATAAAATATGAAGACACAGAACATTTTACTATGACTAAAAATTTTTTTAATCATTATAAGATTATGCTTAATGAGCTTATGAAGCTGGATTAAATAGCAAACTTTTGTTGCTCAATTCAATATTATCTAGCTGATTGTGCCGGAAGGGGAGCCGATGGAGATTGAGGCCTGGGTAGTGAAGGGCTGCGGGAGCGGTGAGGCCGAGGGCTGACCAGTGGCAGATGGCTTCGGGCAGGGTGCTGTCCGGGATCTAACCAGTTTGAGGCACTGATTGACAGAGTAGACAGCAGGTTAAAATCTTTAATCCAGGTGATAAATATTGCAGGAATTTAGTGATGTTCTTAGAAATTCTACAATAATAATGTCAAGGCGCTGATAGGGGTGTTGCAAATGCTTAGAGACAAACCAGCCGGGTTATCTAGTAAAGATTTGGCCTGGAAAGCGTTTATTGGCAAGGGGAAGCTGGAGGGTCAAATCATCTTGCCCGAGATTGCAGACTCATGGGTAAGATGTTTTCAGGCAGGTCTTAATTCAGATGACGGCAGAGCTCAGAATATTTTGGAACACGCAGCTGTCCGGATGCTGCTGGAAAAGAATCAGGAGATTATTAATATAGCAAAGCCATTTATGGCCAATATTTACGAGTTTTTTCGCAACTCGGGTTTTATTGTGGTGTTAGCTGATGTGAACGGCTATGTGATGGAGTGCTTTGGGGACCGGGATTCGCTGACTAGTGCCAAAAAGCTGCATTTTGTCCGGGGAGCAAGCTGGCGGGAGTGTGATGTGGGCACAAACGCAATTGCAATCGGGCTGGCGACCGGTAAACCGGTGCAGGTTTCCGGTGCAGAACATTACTGCGCCAAACATCACTGGTGGACTTGTTCTGCTGCGCCTATTTATGGCATTGATGGTCAGATTGTTGCCTTTCTCGATTTATCAGGGCCGGCTCAAGCAGCCTATTCGCATACTTTGGGTATGGTTGCGGCTGCCGCTAACGCGATTAGCATGCAGATCGGCATGGAGCAGAAGAAGAATGAGCTGTCTTTGATGAATAAGCACTTATCGAGTATATTTAATACAATGTCAGAGGGTGTAATTTTATTTGATCGTTTCGGTTTAATAAAAGAATACAATCCTATTGCCAGAAAGCTACTGGGACAGAGCAGCGCTTTGCTTCATGGAGCTTCCGTGCAGACAATTTTCAAAGGGAATAATCAATTAATACAACAGTTGCTAACCGGCAAAGAGACCGAGATTGAGCTGGAGTTTCAGACCGGCTGTGATTCAGGGCCAAACCGTTGTGTCATCTCGGGTGAGTCAATCCTTGACAAACAAGGCTGCAGCAATGGCGGGGTTATTATCCTGCGGCCTGCCGAAAAGAGTCATAGTTTAATCAACAGGGCAAGCGGCTATTATACGACTTTTCAATTCAAAAATATCCTGGGCAGCAGTGGCGCGATTTTAGAGGCTGTGCGTCAAGCGGCCTCGGCTGCCGTTACCGCATCTAATGTTGTTTTGCAGGGGGAAAGCGGTACTGGGAAAGAGATGTTCGCCCAGGCAATCCACAACAAGAGTGCCAGGTGCAGTGGTCCGTTTATTGCGTTAAACTGCGGCGCCATCCCCAGAGAGTTAGTGGCAAGCGAACTGTTTGGCTATGAGGACGGCGCGTTTACCGGGGCAAAGCGTGGTGGCAGGGCGGGGAAATTTGAATTAGCTTCAGGTGGCACCTTGTTTCTTGACGAGATCGGTGATATGCCGTTAGAGCAGCAGGTTGCCTTGCTCAGGGTGCTGCAAGAAAAGAAGGTTTCCCGGATTGGCGGGAATAAGGTGATCCCTGTTGATGTGCGAATCATTTGTGCAACGAATAAAGAGTTAAACAGGCTTGTTAAAGACGGAATGTTCCGGCAGGATTTATACTACCGTTTGAATGTATTTAAGATCGAAATTCCACCCTTGCGGCAGCGGCGGGAGGATATCGAATTACTGTTTCGTAATTTTGTTAATCAAATTGGCAGTGAGCAGGGACGTGTGTATACGATTGATGCAAGTGTATTTGCACTGATAAACCGGTACAATTGGCCGGGGAATGTCCGGGAACTCCATAATGCTGCCGAAAGAGCCTGCAACATGGCGGAAAACGGTGTTATTTCAGTGTCCTGTTTTCCTTCTGAGATTTGCTGTCCCCTTACTACTCTGAACCAGGCTGTGACCGGCAATAAGGAGATAAGGCAGGGCCTGCTTGATTATGAGATTGCCAAGATCAGGGCTTTACTTGCGACAGAGGGCGGCAATATAAGCAGGGTAGCCGGGATACTGGGGATTGCGCGCAGTACGCTTTATCGCAAAATTAAGAGACACTCAATTCACTAATGGACCATCATTGTTGCAAAGTGTAGCGTAAGGTACGTGAACGCTACAGAGTGCTACAATCGATGCTACAATACCCGTTGTAAGCAAGCTATATATTTGCAGCCGGAAAACAAATAGATATTTCAGAATTATGACAATACAGGGAACTGAAGCTCCTGAAAGGGGTTATCAGTTCCCTTTTTTTATTGTTGGCACAAGATTTGCAATTATAGTGTTGTGCATGGTCATTCTTGCAGCTCAGTGAAAACTTTTTAAACGGAGGTGATAAGGTGAAACGCAAACGATTTATTGTCGAGCTGGGTATGGGCGCTGATTTACACGGCGGCGATGCCACTAAAGCCGCCCAGCGGGCAGTAAAAGACGCCATGTCCAGAAGTTGTCTCTGTGGTTTATTTGACATTGCCGGCATCAGTGACCCTAACCAGATGCAGGTTGAAGTGCGGATTGGCTGTCCGCAGCCGGAAAAAATCAACCACGATGCGGTTAGAGCGGTAATACCGTTTGGGTCTGTAACTGTGGAAACGGTGTCAGGAGGGCTTGCGGCCCAGGGACTGCACCTGCCGGCGCTCGGTGAAGGGGATATTATCGTTGTTGCTGTAGCTGCACTTACTGTATATGTTGCAATGTCTTAAACTGTTTAGGTTTATTACCATGTATGATCAAGAAGAGAAAATGGGGGGAGAATTATGGAAATTACCAAAGAGAAATTACTGGGCTTTTATGAAACTATGCTCACAATCAGGGCGTTTGAAAACAAAGCGGTAGAGTTGTTTGCCGATAATCAACTGCCGGGGTTCGTGCATTTGTATCTTGGGGAAGAAGCGGTCGCCACCGGTGTTTGCGGCAGCCTGACCGATAAGGACTATATCACGAGTACTCACCGGGGCCATGGGCATTTGCTGGCCAAAGGCGGCAAGGTTGACCTGATGATGGCTGAATTGTTTGGTAAGGCAACAGGCTATTGCAAAGGCAAAGGCGGTTCTATGCATATTGCTGACGTTGAACTGGGAATTTTGGGAGCTAACGGTATTGTCGGCGCCGGACAGCCGATTTCGGCCGGTGCGGCGTTTGCCTGCCAGTACAAAAAAACCGACGCTGTGGCCGTGTGCTTCTTTGGCGATGCCGCATCCAACCGTGGTACTTTCCATGAAGCGTTGAATATGGCTTCCATCTGGAAGCTGCCGCTGGTTTTTATTTGTGAAAATAATATGTACGGTATTTCCAATTGCCAGCGGGACCACATGCGGATTACTGATGTCTCAGACCGGGCCAGCGCTTATGGCATACCGGGGGTGACTGTGGACGGCAATGATGTGATTGCTGTTTATGAAGCGGCCGCTGCGGCTATTGCCCGGGCAAGGAAAGGGGATGGCCCCAGCCTGATTGAATGCAAGACCTGGAGATGGCGCGGCCATTTTGAGGGCGATCCCGGCGCGTACAAAGACCCGGCAGAACAAGAAGCCTGGCTGCAGAAAGATCCTATTCCCCGGTTTGAACACAAGCTGGTGGAACTAAAATACGCTACCATTGCTGAATTAGAGGAAATCAAGACCAAAGTGGACGCTCACATTGCGGCGGCTATTAAATTCTCTCAAGACAGTCCGTATCCTAACCCGGAAGACGCTTTAACCGACGTGTACGCAGAATAATCTAATTGAGGAGAGGGTGAAACATGATGACAGAAATGACTTATGCTGAGGCTATTAGAGATGGAATGCGCGTTGAGATGCAAAGGGATTCCAATGTTTTCATTTGGGGCGAGGATGTGGCCAAGTTTGGCGGTTGTTTTGGCGTGACAGGCAACTTGTTTGCCGAGTTTCCCGGGCGGGTGATTGACACTCCTATTAGTGAAACGGCCATTGTTGGCGCAGCCGTAGGCGCGGCTGCCGCCGGTCTTCGTCCGATTGCCGAAATTATGTTTGTGGATTTTATGGGGGTTTGTCTGGATGAGTTATTCAATCAGGCGGCAAAAATGCATTATATGTTTGGCGGCAAGGCCAAAATCCCTATGGTACTCAGAACTCCCTGCGGCGCCGGTATGGGCGCTGCAGCTCAGCATTCACAGTCTATGGAAGCCTGGTTTACTCATATCCCCGGCGTAAAAACGGTGATGCCTTCGACCCCGGCTGATGCGAAGGGCCTGATGGCGGCCGCGATCCGGGATAACAATCCGGTAATGTATATCGAACATAAGCAGCTTTTTGGCGTCAAAGGCGATGTGCCTGAGGGCGAGTACGTTATTCCCCTCGGCAAGGCAGATATAAAGAGAGCCGGATCTGATGTCACGATCGTGGCCTGGTCCTGGATGGTTCAAAAAGCATTGGCAGCAGCCGAAGCACTGGCCGGGGAGGGGATTAATGCCGAAGTGCTTGACCCCCGTACCCTTATCCCGCTTGATACCGAAAGCATCTTACAATCGGTAGGCAAGACCGGCAAACTGGTTATCGTTCATGAAGCAGTTAAAACCGGCGGCTTTGGTGGCGAAATCGCCGCTATTGTTGCTGAAGAAGGAATGGATCTGCTGGATGGTCCAATTAAACGGGTTGCTATGCCTTTTGCCCCGATTCCATTCAGTCCGGCGCTGGAAAGTATTGTCATTCCCAGTGAAGAACAAATCGTGGCTGCCGTTAAAAGCCTGTTCTAACCAGCATACAAGGTGGTGAGGGGAAGTATGGGGCATGTCGGCATCATCGCGAATCCGGCATCTGGTAAGGATATCCGGCGGCTTGTGGCGTACGGAACGGTTGTGGATAATCAGGAAAAAGTGAATATTGTCCGGCGGCTTATTCTAAGTCTGGCTGCTACCGGCGTTACCAAAATCACATATATGCCGGAGTATTATGGCATTGTCCCGGGCGCGGTGGAGAGCATTTGCAGCCGTCACCGGCCGGATATGGAATTTGCAGCGGCAGACATGTGTATGACAGGCACACAACTGGACAGCTTTCGTGCCGCAGAAATTATGGCCCAATGCGGGGTTGGCTGTTTAATTACGCTGGGCGGTGACGGAACAAACCGCATGGTTGCCAAGGGTTGCCGGGATGTGCCCCTTCTTCCGATTTCCACTGGGACGAACAATGTTTTTCCCACGTTGGTCGAAGGCACAATCGCCGGTTTGGCGGCCGCCGTTGTTGCCAAAGGGCTGGTAACCGGGGCACCGGCCATAAAACCCAGTAAGAAGCTTAACATCTATAAGAATGGCCGGCTGATTGATAGTGCGATTGTTGATGCGGTTGTGCTTAATGAAGCTTTTATTGGTTCAAGGGCAGTCTGGGATGCCAAAAAAATCAGGCGTATTGTAGTGACCAGAGGCGAGCCGCATAACATCGGCATAGCGTCAATCGCCGGTAATCTGGTCCCTGTGATGCCAGGTGAGCCCAGAGGGGCCGATATTGAAGTAGGTCCAGGCAGCATTCAACTGCGCGCTCCGATTGCACCAGGCCTGATTGAACAGGTACCGGTCCGGAATTATGGCTATATCAGGATTGGTCAGGTTATTGAGGTCAATGAAGCCTGTGTAATTGCTTTAGACGGAGAGCGGGAGGTTGAGATCCGGGCCGGGGAAAAAGCTCATATTGAGCTGACTTTTGACGGGCCTAAAGTAATCGATGCTGAAGCGGCGCTGCGCATAGCTGTCGCCGGCGGCTATAGTAAGTTCAACAACAACTTTAAACCAGTTCACGATGAGGAGGAGCAGTAATGGCCACAGAGGTTAATATGCCGAAACTAGGCTTGTCCATGAAAGAAGGTACTGTAGGCAAATGGCTGATCAATGAAGGAGACCCAGTCAAAAAGGGCGATGCCCTGCTGGAAGTCATGACAGATAAGATTGCCAATAAAATTGATGCCCCAGCCGATGGGGTTTTGCTAAAAATTGTTGCCAATAAGAAAGCTAAACTCCCGATTGGCGGTCTCCTGGGGGTTATCGGCAATGCGGGTGAAGATATTAGCGAACTGTTAAGGTCTGCTGCCAACAGTACTGCCAGGGTGGCTCCGGCTGGTAAGACCACAGGCGGGCAGCCGGCCAGGAAAGCAGTGGCTGCCGTACCAGGCGCCAGGGTGAAAATTTCTCCGGCAGCCCGGGCGCTGGCTGAAGCAAATGCCATTGATTATACCGTGATTGCCGGCACAGGGCCGGAAGGACGGATTGTCAGGGAAGATGTAGAGCAGGCAATCGCTAACGCGAGCGCAGCAGCAGACGACCGCGCTGTCATTGAGGTCATTCCTTATGAGGGAATGCGTCAGGCTATCGGTGAAAACATGGCCAATAGCTGGGCTGTAGCACCTAAGGTTACTCACCATGTGGGCGTGGACTTATCGGCACTGCAGGTTTTGCGGGCCACAATCAATGCCGATGTAAAAGATACCGAAAAAATCTCCGTCACCGACATCCTTGTTAAAGCGGTTGCAAAAGCGTTGCAGGCTCACCCCAGGATTAACTCGACCCTGAGCGGGGATGAGATCAGGGTGTTGCAAGATATCAATGTCGGGGTGGCTATCGCGATTCCGGATGGATTAGTTGTTCCGGTCGTTAAGAATGCCAACCAAAAGAGCCTGGCTGATGTTAGCAAGCAAATTAAGGATTTTGCCAAACGGGCCCGGAAAAACAAGCTTGACCCGGAAGAGATGACTGGTGGTACCTTCACCATTACTAATTTGGGTGGCTATGGGTCGGTCGATTACTTTACTCCCATTATCAATCAACCGGAGTCAGCCATCTTAGGTGTCGGGCGGACTGTCAGACAGCCTGCTGTTCAGGGCGAACAGATTGTCATTAAACCCATCATGGGCCTGTCTCTGGCCTTTGATCACAGGGTAATTGACGGCGCACCGGCAGCAGAATTTTTGGCCTTGTTAATTAAACTTATCGAACAACCACACAAAATCTTTATTTAATCGTTACGCTCAAAATAAAAAAGAAAAGGCAGGGAGATACAATGGCAGGAGATTGCATGGAATTAGTGAGTGAACTACAGACAGGAATGGGTCAGGTACAAGCTGAGAGCCCGGAGCTTATGGCCGCATTCGTGCAGATGGATCAGGCCGCCTATGTGGAAGGGGAATTAGAGCGCAAGTACAAAGAACTGATTGGTATCGGCATTGCTCTGGCCGTACGCTGCGAATATTGTATGAATATTCATGTTAAAAATGCCTTGGCAGAGGGAGCTACCAGAGAGGAAATACTGGAAGCCGCCGCAGTTGCCGTCGCTTTTGGCGGGTCACCGGCTATGGCGTACCTGTCCACCACGATTATGAAAGCGCTTGATGCTTTCGAGTAATGGACAAAACTGCCGGTATGCCTACTGACAGACCACCGTGGCTTACTTTGCCGGTGCCTGAAGAACCGGCGCTCAACCGTATGAAAGCGCTGCTGGACCAAGGCCGGTTACATACCGTGTGTGAAAGCGCCGACTGTCCCAATATCGGCGAATGCTTTGGCAATAAGACCTGTACGTTTATGATTTTAGGCAACCACTGTACCCGGAATTGCCGCTTTTGCGCGGTGAACCATGGACTTCCGGAGGCGGTAGATCATAATGAACCACACATGCTGGCAGCGACTGCTAAGCAGTTAGGGTTAAAACACGTTGTTATTACATCGGTAACCCGGGATGACCTCGCTGATGGAGGGGCCAGGCAATTTGCTGCAGCTATAGCGACGGTGCGAGACCTGTTGCCTAAGGCCGGTATAGAGGTACTTATTCCGGATTTTAAGGGAAACCGGGAGGCATTGCAGACTGTGCTCCAGGCTAAACCCAATATCCTTAACCATAATATCGAAACTGTACCTAGACTTTATCCGGTCGTTCGGCCACAGGCGGTTTATTCGCGTTCCCTGGAACTCATAAACCGGACCAGTCAGGCTGGGGCCGGGATATTGCCCAAATCAGGCTTGATGCTGGGACTCGGTGAAGAGATCGCTGAAGTAGTTGAAGTAATGAAAGATTTACATCATTGCGGCTGTAAAATGCTGACCCTTGGACAATATCTTAGCCCATCCCCAGATCATTTACCTGTTGTGGAATACATACATCCCGATGTGTTTACATGGCTGGCGCAGGAAGCTCAAAAAATCGGCTTTTCTCAGGTGAGTGCCGGACCGATGGTGCGTAGTTCTTATCACGCCGGGTACTCTTTTTCCGAACTGGCCCAGGCGTGAGCCAACCGCCAGTTTTATCCGATGACTAACCCGCTCTAAGACTCGCAGCTTCTGCAAGTGGGAGTTAAGAGCGGCTAAGTCTCACTTTATCAGTATTCATTAGGAGGGACACGAATGCTTAAAGCAGCCTTTGTTTTTGTTGCGCCTGAGGCCAACAGCAAGCAGCATAGGTCGGTGATAACTACCCCTGCTGTGGAATTGACCGTTGTGGGGGTAAGCGATGTTCAGTCAGCTGTTGCGGCAGTGGAAGAGCTTGTTGAACAAGGCATAGGAGCTATTGAATTATGCGGTGGTTTTGGACATGAAGGGGTGGCAGCCGTTAAAAAGGCGGCTAATAAGCAGGCTGTTGTCGGCGTAGTACGGTTTGATGTTCACCCCGGACTGGATGGAAAAAGCGGCGATGATGTTTTTTGAGAGAGCAGATTAGCCGTAAAGCCTGCAAGTTATTACTGTTAGGACGCATTCCTTACACTGAGGCGTGGCAATTACAACAAGAGATTGCGGCGGCACGCCGCAGCGGCAGCGGTAAAGATACCTTACTGCTTGTTGAGCATTTGCCTGTGTACACGCTGGGAAGGTCGGGCAGTAAGTCAAACATTAAGGTCTCAGATGAGGTCCTGTTAACAGCGGGACTTGAGGTCATTGAAGTCGACCGGGGCGGGGATGTCACTTATCATGGCCCCGGTCAACTGGTAGGGTATCCGATATTGGACCTCAGGGGCTACCAACAGGACTTGCACCGCTATGCAGAGATGCTTGAGGAAGTCATTATCAGGACACTGGACCAATATGGGATAAAGGGCTTCCGGGAAAATGGCTTAACCGGGGTATGGACCGCTAGTGGAAAAATAGCTGCTATCGGCATCGGGGCGCGCGGCTGGGTAACCATGCACGGTTTTGCCTTGAATGTACATCCTGATATGGATTATTTTGGCTTAATTAATCCTTGTGGTATAACCAATCGACCAGTTGTGTCAATGCAAGCGCTGGGTGTTGATGTGACCCTTGATAAAGTTAGCAAAAAGATGGTTGAGCAGTTTGCCGATATTTTCGGTGTAGAGTTTTCATTAATTAAGCGTGATTGCTTACACGCTGGGCCGGGAAGCCGGTATGGAGGGCAATAAATGGACCTATATCGGCTGGGGGCTATACCGTGGGATGAGACACAGGCTATCTATCATGCATTGGCACAAAATCAACAGGAAGGGCTGGTCATCTGCCGCCCTGCCGGACGCTGTGTTTGCCTGGGCCTGCATGATGACTTGCTGCAAGAGGTCGACACGAACTATTGCCAGGGAAATAATATTCCAATTATCAGGCGGGATATCGGCGGCGGCATGGTCTTGCTGGCCGTAGAACAGATCTTTTTTCAACTGGTATTGCGGGCCGGTAATCCGCTGCTGACAGGCCGGCGAGAAGAATTTTTTACCCGGTTTTTACAACCTGCCATAAAAACATTAGCAGACTTTTCGATCAAGGCCGTGATTAAACCTCCTGCCGACATTGTTGTTAACGGTAAAAAAATTTCCGGGAACGGTGCCGGCGATATCAATGGTTTTTCAGTGTATACAGGCAATATTTTACTTGCCTTTGACCGAACAGCCATGGCCAATGTCCTCAATGTCACCAGCAGCCGGTTTCGCGAGCAGCTCAGGTTGTCAATGGAGCGGTATTTAACATCTATGAGTGAAGAACTTGGTTATATGCCGGACTACGGGACAGTCGAAGACTGGTTGGTCTATCATTTTTCAGCATGGCTGGATCTAAAGCGGGGTGAATACTCCGCAGATCTGCAGCAAGCCGTCAATAAGGCGGCAAAGTACCTAACCAGTCCTGAGTTTTTAAACCTACCTGGCAAGCAGTCCAGGGTACGTCAGGTAAAGATCAATGAAGGAACTTATGTACGCCTGCATCCATTTCCCCAATGCATCAAGACAACTGTTGCCGGTCAAAGTGGCTGCGGCAACAGGCGCGGCGGGCCATGCTCAGGTTACGCTATCCTGGTGGTTCAGAATAATAAAATAGTTGAATTTGAGAGTCATGGGCTAACATGCCTGGCGGAATGCAAGTTGAATTTGCTGGCAACCTGTCTGATTGGCAGCTATTGGCACGAGCGTGATGTCAGGAATGCTTTGGCGCAATGGCTCCACAATGATGAGCGTGGCGCAGTTAAAGTTTTTAAAGACACACTAATTGATTGGATACTAGCTAGATAGAACATAGGGAGTGATTTTTAGTGGCACAGTATGACATTCCGCAAGAACTCTATTATACAAACGATCACGCGTGGGTGAAGGTGGAAGGGAGCACAGTTCGTATTGGCATCACCGATTTTATGCAAAAATTGGCAGGAGAGATTACCTTTATCCGGATTCCCCGTGTGGGCAAAGCACTTGCGGCCGGTGCAACGCTCAGCTCAATCCAGTCGGGTAAGTGGGCTGGCAAGATTCAGGTGCCGATGGCGGGAAAG
>JAQSXM010000065.1 GCA_029256645.1 Sporomusa sp.
CTCATCAAATGAACATCTAGGACCGTCTTTTATCCAATTCCCCTTCCTCGACCATGGCCTTAGATTTACTGGCTGCCGCTATGTGAAGATGATGTCACCAGATCATAAGGTGTTCTATGATAGTTGGGATGAGGCTATTAATGACGGATATGTGGCTTGTAAGGTTTGTAGACCTTAAGGTTAATTGCTTTTAATAGGAAGGCTCTGTTAAAATTTAATGTTGATAATTTTATAATAAGAATGGGAAGCCCATTATATAAGGGTTTCCCATTCTTATTGCAATAACTCTATTCATTAGTAGAATAAGTGACAACTACTATCGAGTATTACCTTATGATATTCATTACAATTTATCATTGTAATGAACGATAATATTAATTACCATTCCAATGATAGATCAGTTGCACAACGCCAGAAGAGAACGTTCTTGTATTAACCATTTTTAAATTCAACCTTTGTTTTATATCAATAAACATCGGTTTTCCTTCTCCCAAAATAATAGGGTGAATAGATAATCTAAATTCATCAACAAGTGCTAAATTTATAAAAGTTGTAATGAGACTTGCTCCGCCATATAGCCAGATATCTTTACCAGGCTTATTCTTCAATTTATTTACTTCTTCAAGAATATTTTCATTTATAAATATTACTTGATTATCAGTCGCTATTTGTGTTCTAGAAAACACATATTTCTCTTTACTATGAACCAATTTCCAAATTTCTTTTTCGGTATCAGAGTCTCTAGTCTTTGGAATATATTGTCCCCATAAATCGTAGCTTTTTCTACCATATAAAATAGTATCAATTTGATTTAAAAAATTAGTGAACCCCATATCAGGGTCCATAATGCACCAATCAACTTCTCCATTTTTCCCTTCAATAAAACCATCTAAAGTAACTGCTAAATCTAAAATTATTCTTCTCTGTTTTACGTTATTTGACATATCTCTTCCTCCTATATCATTAGAGTAAGGATTACAAAACGAATTTAGATAATCGTAGGCTATTATTATAAGTATCTGTTATTTCAAATACGAATGGCGATAGCAGAAATTCTTTAATATGCAGTTTAGTGCTTTCATTATGTGCGGATCAATCACAGGAGGTCTCACAAAGCCTATATCGATATCCTTATTGTGAAGTGTCTTAATTTGTATTGGGGTAGGCATCTTATGAAAAAATAAATCTACATATGAATACTGTTCCTGAAACTCCCGACAATGATTGGCAGAATATCAAATATTGCAGACCCGACAACCGACCAACCATTCCCAACTCTGCCCTTCGAGTTATATCCTTAGCCCGCTCTAATTAAATAATTATGAAGAGCAAACTTTATTTTTTGATGACCGGTCCTTAGTTGCCTGCCAACATAAAATAGATCCCAAACATACCATAAATACACCCTGCCAAAAGGAAACTGCAAGTGGCGCATTCAAAAGCAATGAGGCTAATAACGATGATAATATCGGCGTGAAGTATGAAGCACTGGCAAGTATTGATACATTGCCATACAGAATACCGAAATTCCAGGAAGCATACCCAAAACCTATTGCACAACCTGCCATCAATACATACATTATGGCATGCATACTAAGGTTGAGCGCAACACCCTCACTAAGGAAGAACTTAATCCATAAAACAGTAGCAGTGAGGATAAAGAATAATGTAATTCCGTTTTTCCCTCCCGCCAACTTATTTGTGACAGTGCAGTACGCAGCCCAAATGAAAGCACCTACAAACGCTAAAACATAGCTAAAAGTATTGCTTTTTATATTGCTAATCATCATACTCAAATCCAGCCCCCTCTCTCCTCCCAATACCCAACAAACACCAAAGAGAGAAAAGATGAGTCCAGGAATTATCAGGAATGAAGATTTCTGTTTATTAAAAATGATCGCGAATACGATTGTAAGACAGGGCCACAAGTAGTTTATAATATTGACTTCAATTGCCTGAGTACCATTGTTTGCATACCCAATCGCTAGAGCAAAAGATATCTCATAAGCCACAAATAAAAAACCTCCAATTAATAAATATTTCAAAGAAAAGGTTTTTATTTGGGGCACTCCTAAGGTAGCAATAAGAAGAGCAGAGGCGAAGGTATAGATCATAGCAATACCTCCAAGCGGACCAATAAGCTCACTTACGCTATGAATTAAACCAACCATTGTGCTCCAAAGTACGATAGCAATTAGTCCAATAAAGGTGGCATTGTTTCTGGTCCCTATATTCATCTATATAATCCCCTCCCCGTGAATGTTGTAAAAATAATACTATTCCATTTTCGATGAATGATCTGATTTATCACTACTAATATGTGGCTGATTTGCACCCCCACCTCATTTTAAATTGCAAGAAGACTCAAGGGGACGGTACCGCTGAGTCCATCAAGCCCTAGCAATTACACTTTGGCTTATCCCAGTTAACCTTGCAATTCGTCGCGTAAATAATCCTTTAATTATATTCCGTATAGCTACTGGCTTTAAAACTATCTACACTTCACACCAAGCCTGCCCTCAAAATATTCTGATGAATTTTACCCATTATTTCCTGACTCAAACGTACCATCCCCGTGAGTCACGTATTATAAATAACTGCGAAACAAGGCAATGAGTCGACCTCATTGCCCTGCAAAAAACCTGAAAACACATCACCTTATGAGTTAAAGAACTGTCACCTGACTCAATGATTCAAGACTCTCAGTTACGAATCTCCCAAGCTATCGCCCGAGCTTTCCTGTCATATGCTCAATATCAATTTTATATACGGAAGTAGCACTTGCACCCTTATGTATGTATTCAATCCCTTCTGCTAAATAACAGCTGGAATACTTCTCGATTAGCAGCATAAGCGCTCGTTTCATCTCCGCCTCTTCGGTAATTCGTGATGCCTCACCAAAAAGAATCACGCTATCATATTCTGTGTCAAATTTTTCTGGTAATACCTTGTAGTATCCAACCGCAGAAAAACACACTTTGCCATTGAAGCTGATATTATCAATCTTGTGGCCCGATTGCGCAGAATGGAAATAGATTTTGCCGTTATCGTATGCATAATTTAACGGAACCGAATACGGATAGCCATTTTCTCCAATACACGCCAACGTTCCAAATTCCGTTTTTTTGAGAATGTTTTTCGTCTCTTCTTCGGACATAATTTTTTCCTTGCGTCGCATAGTCCTAAACATAGTACCTTCCCCCTTAATGGCATTATAATATAGAAACTGTTTGGTGCGGTCTTATTCTTTATAATTTCTTCCGATAGTACATCATCATATATTTCAATGATAGGTGTTAATTATATCTTACTGCTAATAACATTTTAGCCTATACCTAGGTCGAAGGACAAGCTAAGACCTTCTCTTTTATCAGTATTCAGGGCGATAGTCCTGAACCTAACGAGCAAATTCACCTATATCCTTTCAATTTTTTCAAGGTAATCAGGACAGTTCTATCCCCGCCTAACGGCAACACACAAAAAGTAGTACCCAATCCCCGCATTCCATAAGGCTCGGGCTATTTTTCGCCGTTAGAGATGATACGGTTCTGCGTATCGGGTCAAACGGTGCAGAAAAGGGCAATGAGTTCCGCCCTCATTGCCCTCAGATTTTGATACTATATTCAATAGCAGTCCTTCCCACATACTGTCCCTATATGGACAGAGGCATCTCAAAGACGGTTTGAAAGCACTGCTTAAAACAGGGGTTTTTCAGTGCTTTTGAACCGTCTCTTTGATGCTACCCTCGATGCTACAGCAATGATAGCTAAAGCTTTGATAAACGCTGTGCCGCCCGAGTAATGATTCGTCCTGTCATAGCCATGGGATCCTTGCCTTTAGCCTCTCTAATATCAAGCAGCATCCAAACCGTTTCATTTGTTTTAGCGTCAACCAGCATATACGTTAATCCGGCATTTCCATACGTATCATAATGCGCCGGTGTTGTAACAGTTCGTTGAACTGGTTGCTTGCGCTTCACCTTTTTCTTTACCCACTTGCCTTTTGAATCCCGGACGTCAACCTCTACTTCTGTTTCAACCTGTTCCTTATAAGTACGAATTGATTCTGGCACAAAGCGTTGATCATAGCCAAAAGAAGTTACTTTAATCTGTAAAATAGCGTCAACTATACTGGGGGTGAAGCTATCCATCTCCGATTTATAGCGGGCTTGATCTTCTGTCTCAAGCTGCTGCATGCTTGCGCCGGTTATGTTACTTATTCGCTCCTTTAACTGATTGGATGTAATAAATCGGAAATTAGTTTTTGCCCACCGTTCATCCTGAAAAAATTCCTGCGCGTAAAAAGTTTCCAGCCTGCGAATGCTGAACTCATCAAGCTCGGCCTGAGGATCGATAGACGTATTGACTAGGATAGTTCTGAGGCTGCCGAAATTAAAGCCCGGCTTTTTCCACTCATCTTTTCGTTCCTCAGCCTGACAAATTGACATGGAAAAAAATAATAAAAGCGCCAGCAATAGAGCTTTATACTTACATCTCACTACTACCATCCTCCATTCTTAGTAATGTAACAACGCCCTTATCAAAAGTAGATGACAAGGGTCATTTGGTTATGGTTACGAAATAGGTTTCCTCAGTAATACCTTCGTACTGTATTTCAATCAATTTCCTTCCGGCGCTGGTAAACGGAATCGGATGGCCTTGCTTTAGTTCAACAAATTTCACGCCATCCGCCGAATAACGAAACGTGAGTTTATCGGTAATATTTGTTGATTTGTCATCAACACGATTAAGCCCGCGTGTATTATAAACCGCGTTCATTCCGGTGATGTCAAAGTTCTCGCCAATCTTGAAGGTGGTTTTTGGGGGAAATGCCCCTATTCTAAATCCTGCCGATAAACGAGGTTTAGGCAGCTCATTCTTTTCGATCACAGGGGGCTTTACGACCGTCTGACCTGCGGAATCGCCAGTCACGGTGATAAAATATCTTCCCCGAATTTGGACGTCGTCTTTTATTTCAACAATCTTTGTTCCGGCAGTCGTGAACGGACGGCCTTGGGTCAATTTGACGCCATCCGAGGTATAAAAGCTGCAATTAGCAGAGACATCCGTTATTTTCCCTCCGTCATTAAAATCCTTAAATACCGCCTTAAACCCAGTGCTGTCAAAGCCCTCGCCGACCTTGTAGGTGGTTTTTACGGGATATGACAGTATGCTTACTCTGTGCATGAGCGTGGTCGCCACGGTCGGCGTGTTGGAATTTACGCCATGCACCATATAGAAGTTGAACTCGGCATTGTGCGGATAATCGGGGTCATATTTTGCTCTCCATTTGTTTTCACTATACCAGGTAATAATGTGGGTACCGTCCTTATTGCTTCGGCCCGCAGCATTCAGGTACTGCTCATAAAAGCCGGGAACTTTTATAGTAGCTGTCTTTGCGAGGTCGTTCGCTCCGCTATCAATCCACCACAGAAACTCTGCGTCCCGGGTGATCAGGCGGCTGCCATTGGACGGAAGTCCTTCGATAGCGAGATATTTGCCGCCCTCTGTTTGAATCGTAAACAGCATCATCGGTAAATTAAACGAAGCATTCTTCGGGTCGATGGCCGGGACGGTTTTCTTGTAGTTGACTTTGAAGTTCTGCATTCTTGTGTTGGAAAGCTCCCCCTTGCCGTCTGCGCCTATGACTACGTGGGGCTGATTGGGATATTTTCCGAGTGCGACATCCATCACAAAAACACCTGGGTGCATCAGGGTGACTCCTCGCTGAGCCTCGAACACCTGCCAATACCGCTCCATATCCCAGCATTTGCTGGCGTCGCACAGGATTCTCGCCTGTTCCATGTTGATTTTCGCGCCCGCGCTCGTGTCGCCGCCAACGGCAAATCTCTGGATGTCGGCCGCGGTGAGCGACCCGCGGTTGCCGTCGTGGAAATACTTGTCCGTATAGGCCGAGAGCTTGAGGAGGACGTCCGCAAACTCCTCATAGGTCACGCTTCCCGCCGCGTTGAATTCCCCGCCGCTGGGGATGACTCCCATACTGGCAAGATAATTCGCAGCCGCGCCTATATTCACGTCGCCGATCTTTTGGTTAAACTTTATGTCGGTGAAGTGCTGTTCTTTGTAAAAGGGCATATCGCCTTCAAATGGCGCACCGCCGTTCCGAAAGAGCAAGAAGATTATTTCTGCCATGTCCGCACGGGTGATGGGCTTTGTCCAGTCGTTTGCCGCATTCGGCCACACGTCCTTCGTGCCGATATAGCCATTGTAGTATGACAGCCGCTCTTTTGCCCAAGAGGAACACACGATGTCCGGCTGGTTTATTTTTGACACTTTTGCCTGATAAACGTAACAGTCGCGGCCGCCGTACTTCACCTTTAACCATGTGCCATCGCTGGCGGTCGCTGCCAAAACCGTCCCCCAAGGAATTTCGCCCTGAATGGGGCCGCCTGGTGACAGGCGATAAGGTACATTCCAGTTGTTCCATATGTCGGGGACGGTAACGCTCGGGTCCGCTTTCGGATCACGTTGATCTACCTTGTACAGCGTCAGTCCCGCCATTGGCGTCATGCTGCCGGCCGCCAGTGCCGCCGGCAGCAGGGTCAGTACCATGCACAGGGTTAGCAGGATGCTTATAAGTCGCTTTTTCATTGCTTTGTTCCTTTCATAATTGGATGGTAAATACTGCAATCCATAGATATATTAATTATAGTTAAATCTTGCGACTGTTAGTTCAACATGTGGAAAAATGCAGTTTTTTTGGTGAAATTGGAGAAAAAAGAAAAAGAAAAAGCCATGCATGACGCATGGCAACTAATTGTGATACTATATACGATTAACTATTTAGAAGTTTGTAGAAGGATTCCCTGGCTTTTTCTTTATTTGTTCGGCATCCTGCTGCTCATATTACTCGCATTTCGTTTACCAGTAAGCTTCGGTTACTCTATTTCTTGGGCTATCTAGGTGGCTATTGCTGTGGCGGCTGCTGCTTTGGCGGCTGCTGCTTTGGCGGCTGCTGCTTTGGCGGCTGCTGCTTTGGCGGCTGTTGCTTTGGTGGCTGTTGCTTTGGCGGCTGTTGCTTTGGCGGCTGTTGCTTTGGCGGCTGTTGCTTTGGTGGCTGTTGCTTTGGTGGCTGTTGCTTTGGCGGCTGTTGCTTTGGTGGCTGTTGCTTTGGTGGCTTCTTATGAGGTGGATGCTCATGAGGTGGATGCCCAGGTGGCTGCTCATGAGGTGGATGCCCATGAGGTGGATGCCCATGAGGTGGATGCTTATGAGGTGGATGAGGTGGATGAGGCGGCTCATGGGGCGGCTTATCTCGTAATATGTCCTTTAACTCGCTCCAAAAATCTAACTGTACAACAGACTGTGTTCCTTCAATATGCAAGGGTGAGGCTTTTACTGTTGTTACTCCGAGACCTAATTGCATAATACCTGCTAATGAGTAAATCATAATCTGTTTTGTCATTTTGTTCATAGAATATGCCTCCAAATTTCATTTTATATTATTTATGCCACGGGACGGTTCTAATGACACACTCTTGACTATGAAGATTTTTGCCGGTCACCGCACCAGTGCTGTAGGAGTTTTCGATGAAACGCAATCTTGCAAAATAAGCTATTATCATTGAAACAAAACTCCGCTCTTTCGGCGATTGATCAAGAGCGGAGCTCGTTTCGAGGATTCAATTCTGGAACAGTTTACAAAGGATGCGAGAGGGTCTTATAATCTGGTTTTTTCAAGGATTTTTCGGTTATATACGCAACCCTGTATTGTATATTTCCATTTGGATACCTCCGCTCTGAACTGTTACTGGTTGGACGTTAAGGATCTTACCAGTAATATTATGTTGGTTGTAAATAGTGTACTCACCGGCTGCTAAACCCTCAAAAACGGCTTTGTATTGCGTAAGATTGGCAGGGTCCAATCTAAAACCTGCTGAATCCTCCAACCAATAAGTTATATTGCCAGGATTAACCCACATGACAACCCAATCGTACGTCGTCGATTCCACTTGAAGGGTCGTTTACACTGATGGTAGGATTATTTCAACAGCGGTATATGGATCGTAAGTACCGTTTCCGGGGGGAATCGTTGCCGTTACGCTCTGACTGGCATAGCCATCCATGCTCGCGCTAAAGACCACTTCGCCGGCCGGAACACCGTCAAATCTTGCATAGCCGTAAGTGTTCGTGGTTTTTGAAGTTCCACCCTCCAGAGTTACCGTAGCGTTGCTGAGAGTACTGCCACTGACGTTTTTTACTGTGACCTGGGCTTTACCTAGAGCACGAGGCAATTCAATCACCTGCTCATTAGTGCCTTCGTTGACTGTCACCGCCGAATAAATCATGCCTTGGTAATAATATTTGGTTGCGGTATAGGCGTATGTGCCAGTCGGCACGTTAGTTAATGTAAGCTTACCCTCTCCGTCTGTATAACCTAATACATTCTTAGGATCAGAGTAACTTACGAAAATTTCCGCTCCGCTGATCGGCTGCTGACTATCTCGGTCTTTAACTATCAAAGTTAGATTGCCGACTTTGCGAACCATAGTTAGATTAACGGAACTGGTCTCATCGGATAGAACGACAGTCTTACTGTCATTGGTATAATATCCGTCATACTTATACGTTGCGGCAAAAAGATATTCTCCGGCGGGCAAACTAAAAGTTACATTTCCTGATGCGTCAGTCGTTTTAGTTTGGTCAACGCCATTACCTGTAACGCGCACGTTTGCGTACCAAGCCACATTTTTCTCATCGCCGTCTTTGACATTAACTTGAGCGGTAATTAGTTTAGGGGAGAGCGTAATAGTTCCCGCTTCCTTGTTGGCACCCAGAACTGTTACAGCCGTAGTATTGCTGTCATAACCAGCTTCCGTTGCCGTAAACGTGTATGTTCCGGTCGGTAACTTTGTGAATTTCGCGATACCGCTGGCATTAGTAGTCTCTGTTACAGGCTTTATTTCATCCCCGATCTCCACCATAGTACTAACAGCTACTCCGCTAATCGGCTTACCATCAGTGCCCTTGACCGTGATTGTTATTTGGCCCTTCGGGAGGATCAATTCGATGGTTTTACTTGTTGTGTCTTCTATGTTAGTACTTAATTCGCTTCTGCTATATCCTACTTTTGTGACTTTCAAATTATAGTGGCCTGGCGTTAAATTTTCGAAAATTGCTTTACCGTCGGAGGTGGTATTCGTTGTTGAAATCGTCACTCCCTCCAAAGTCGCGGTAACCGTTGCTCCGCCAATCGGCTGCTTATCATCATAGTCTATGACCGTGATCGTCACGTTGGCGGTCTGTGGCGCCAGAGGCGTCAGAGCAAGCTCCGCAGCTATCGTCTCTTTGTCGGTAACCGTTGTACTGATGCCTTTGTCGCTGTAATTTGCAGCTCTGGCTGTTACGGTATAGTTTGAACCGACTGTCAGGCCGCTGAAAACGGCTGTGCCATCGCTGCCGGTGGTTTTTGTATCAATAACGGTGGAACCGTTTTTCAGCTCGACTGTAGCGTCTTTTATGGCTGCTTTACCGACTGCGTCGCTAATCATGGCCACAATGTTGCCGCCGCTGGACGGCAATACGACTGTAGAACTGCTTGTCGAGTCGTTTGCTACGCTTACCGACAAGCTTTTCATCTCTTTGCCGCTATAGGTAACCGTGAATTTGTAGTTCCCCGGCGGTAAATCCGTAAATGTGGCGATGCCATTTGCACCGGTAACTGCCGTCACTTTGAAACCGGATGCCGCATAGGCTGTCTTAACTCCGAGAATTCGGTCAAAGAAGCTCTTGTCAGCCGCGCCATGCAGCCCGCTGGTCTCTTCGGCAGTAACTGTCGCGCCGCCAACGCCTGCCCCGGCGTTATCAAGTACAGTGATTTTCGCTTTGCCGCCGACAACGGCTAAGGCAATGGGGGGGACGGTCGTCGTTTGATCTTTTTGCACTGTCACCGTCGGGCTATCGTCGCTGATGTTGAAATAGGTGGCGCGCACGGTATACTCTCCTGCAGCCAGGCCGCTTAGCTCCGCTTTGCCATTTACATCGGTTACCACTATCGCACCGACCGGGCTGCCATTTTGATACGCTTGCACTTGCGCGCCTTGCAGGTCTGCGCCGCTGCTGGTTACTGTTACGCTTAAGCTGCCGGTGTAAGCGACTAGTTTAGTAAAGGTTTCGGTCTTGATTTCATTTTCCCGTTGCACCTTTTGCAACAGCTTATGACTGATATCGTTGGACAGTTCTTTGGCACTGCCGCCGCGCAAGGCCGGCCCCGCCGTATCGGCCAGTTGGTAGAGGACTTTGCCGTAGAGACTGCCGCTGGTCAGGTTAGAATTGGTGTAGCCCATTTCCATGGACAGCCTGGGGGTAAGCTGCATTTTACTGCGCAGTCTGTAGCCATTTTCATCCTCTTTGTATTTGTTGTCATAGTGAAAGCCTGAGGCATAAAGACTGAGCCAGGGAGCATTCGCTAGCGATGTGCCCACTTCATAGTCAAAGCCGCTCACCGCCCGGATGTAGGAATACAATATTCCATCGGTAAGGACGGTTGCTCCGGTTTGCCTGTCGCCTGAAGTCGGGATGTAGAAGTTGGCCCGGTATTCCGCTTGCTTGTTGAAGTATTCTGCGCCGACTCCGACACGGGAAAGATCGTGTTTGAAGCCATAGTCATAAAAAGCATTGACACCTGTGAGGCTGGTTTTATCTTCAGACAGCCATCTTAAACCTATGCCAAGATTGGCTGTGCTGTTTGCCCCGCTTTGATAGGCGTAGCGTCCTTGCCAGAAGCCAAGCTTACCGTCTGTAACTTCCTTGGTAAAAGGCTGGAGGGTCTCCAGCGAGTATATCGGTTTGAGATCCTCGGTAAACGTAAGATTGATATCAGTCGTCCGCAGCCATTCTGGTCCTTGCTGCTTGCCATTTTGCGCGTAATAAGGGATAAGCTAATTGACAAATTGGACCACCTTCTGCTGCGTTGTTAAATTAGCCGTGTCCGCATTCTGCTTATTTTGGGACTGATCTTCTACCTGTTTATCTAGTGTAATTGCCGGCAGTTCGCTAGTCTGCTCGCTGGTATTTGCGCTGGCGGCTGCGTACACCGGGACTAGCGCCACCGTATTGGACATCAGCAACAGTGCCGTCAGAAAACAAGCCAGCAGCTTGTTCAGTCGTTTAGAAATAGTAAACAAAGTCACTCCTCCTTATTTTCTTCCACAATAACTGCTTTTTCATGGATACAGCGCCCCTTTTGATTGAAGCACTGCAATCTGTAATAGTAATTATAGCTAAATTTTGCAGCTATTAATTCCGTATGGGGAAAAATGCAGATTTTTAGGTGAAATTGGCGAAATAACAGAAAGAAAAAAGCCATGCACGATGCATGGCAACTGACTACTAACTATTGACCAAGGTAATAGCAGAGCCTCTGCGTCCACTTCCCGTTCCTCGTACTCCGTTCCCCTGCCCCGTTGCGGGAGGGAGACGGGCCGCAGGCCGGGGGAGGGGCGGCTTCCGTTA
>JAQSXM010000066.1 GCA_029256645.1 Sporomusa sp.
GCGCTCCGGCTGCTATTGGTGTCTTAATGGCCGATACTGCTGTAAAGACCGCCAGTGTTGAGGTTGTCGGCTATGCCAGCCCGGCAGGCGGCACCAGCTATTCCAATGAGGTCATTCTGATGGTTACCGGCGATTCCGGTGCGGTACGGCAGTCAGTAATCTCAGCCAGAGAAGTAGGCAAAAAATTGTTAGAGGCTATGGCTGGTCCGGCTCCGTCCGCAACAACGCCATATATCTAAGAACAGGGGGGAATTGAGATGAAGAGATCAAAACGTTTTGAGATGTTGGAAGCCCGCCCTGTAAACCAGGATGGTTTTGTAGTCGAGTGGCCTGAGGTCGGCCTAATGGCTATGGGCAGCCCCAATGATCCTAAACCCAGCATTAAGATAGAAAACGGTAAGATTATTGAGATGGATGGAATTCCTCGTTCCCAGTTCGACTTTATCGATCAGTTTATCGCTGACTATGCAATTGATACCTCAATTGCTGATAAAGCAATGGCCATGTCCGATACCGAAATTGCCAGGATGCTTGTTGATGTTAATGTATCACGGGACGAATTGATCAAGATTGTCCGTGGTCTGACGGCCGCTAAGCTTGTTGCCGTACTTAACACCATGAACGTAGTGGAAATGATGATGGCGATGCAAAAGATGCGGGCCAGAAAAGTTCCTTCCAATCAATGCCATGTGACCAATCCCCAGGATAATCCGGTACTTATTGCTGCCGATGCAGCCGAAGCGGCCATGCGGGGTTTTGATGAAATGGAAACAACAGTAGCTGTTGTTCGCTATGCACCCTTTAATGCTCTGGCCCTGCAAGTCGGCGGTCAGGTTGGGCGCGGCGGTGTCCTGATCCAATGCGCGCTGGAAGAAGCAACAGAGCTGCTGTTAGGGATGCGGGGCATCACCGCTTATGCCGAAACTATCTCGGTTTATGGTACGGAAAATGTATTCGTAGATGGCGATGATACCCCCTGGTCCAAAGCTTTCCTGGCTTCGGCTTATGCCTCCCGCGGTCTGAAAATGCGCTTTACCTCCGGCACAGGCTCTGAAGTCCAAATGGGTTATGCCGAAGGCAAATCCATGCTGTACCTTGAGGTGCGTTGCATTATGCTGACCCGTGGTGCCGGTGTGCAAGGACTTCAGAACGGCTCTGTAAGCTGTGTCGGTGTACCTGCTGCTGTTCCGTCCGGTATCCGCGCCATACTTGGTGAGAATCTCGCCGCTGCTATGCTTGATCTGGAGGTTGCCTCCAGTAATGACCAGACCTTTACCCATTCAGATATTCGCCGTACGGCCCGTACCCTGATGCAAATGCTGCCAGGCACTGACTTTATCTGCTCAGGCTATAGCGCAAGCCCGAACTATGATAATATGTTTGCCGGTTCTAACTGGGATGTTGACGATTATGATGACTGGAACATCATCCAGCGCGACCTCATGGTTGACGGCGGCCTTAAACCGGTATCAGAAGAAGCGGTTATCGCTATCAGGAATAAGGCGGCTAAAGCTATTCAGGCTGTGTTTAAAGAATTTGGCTTCCCGGCAATTAACGACGAGGAAGTGGAAGCTGCAACCTATGCCCACGGCACCAAAGAGATTATTAAGCGGAATGTAGTTGAAGATTTAAAAGGCGCTGAAGATATGATGAAACGCGGCATTACCGGTGTGGATATCGTAAAAGCACTTGCTAAAAGCGGCTTTGTCGATGTTGCTGAAAGTGTACTGGGTACCCTTAAACAGCGTATTTCCGGTGACTATCTCCATACTGCAGCCATCCTTGACAAACAGCTCAACGTGATCAGCGCCGTAAACTGCAAGAACGACTATCGCGGCCCTGGCACAGGCTACCGCCTCAGCAAAGAGCGTTGGGACGAGATCAAAGACATACGCCAGGCGATTAAACCGTCTGATTTCGATGTGTGATTGTAGGGGAGAGGTGAATGTAAATGCAAATTAACGAACAATTGATTCGCGAAATAATCGGGCAGGTTCTCGCTGGCATGGCACAACCGGCAACAGCTCCTAAAGCAGTGGCCGGGCGTTCGATGACCCTGGTGGAAAAGGGTGAGGCCCGTACCGGTACCCGGTCTGATGAAGTCATTATTGCCCTGGCTCCGGCTTTCGGCAAATTTCAGAATAAAACGATCGTAAATGTACCCCACAGTGATGTGCTGCGCGAAATGATTGCCGGCATTGAAGAAGAAGGCGTAAAAGCAAGGGTTGTCCGCGTTCTCCGGACATCTGACGTAGCATTTGCCGCCCATGACTGCACCAAGCTCAGTGGTTCAGGCATTGCTATCGGCATCCAGTCCCGCGGCACTACGGTCATCCATCAAAAAGACCTGCCGCCACTCAGCAACCTGGAGTTGTTTTCGCAGTCCCCGCTCTTAGATCTGGAAGCGTACCGGCACATTGGCAAGAATGCGGCAAAATATGCCAAAGGGGAGTCGCCAACGCCGGTTCCGACAAAAAACGATCAAATGGCGCGGCCTAAATACCAGGCAAAAGCGGCAGTGCTGCATATTAAAGAAACAGAACACGTCGTTCCCGGCGCCAAGCCGGTTGAACTGGACGTACAGTTTTAACTAGGCGGAGGTGAAAAGAAATGTCTGAAAATAAAATGTTGGAAGATATTGTTCGTGAAGTATTAAGATCGATGGCTGGTGCCCCTCAGTCTGCTGCAGTCAAAGCTTCAGCCCCGGCTCAGCCTGCTACTCTTTGTCCGGACCGTGATTATCCGCTGGCCAGCAAGCGCCCTGAACTGCTGAAAACCCCCACAGGAAAAACCCTCGATGAGATTACCCTTGAGAAGGTTATGAACGGTGAGGTAAGCTCTGACGATGTCCGCATTACACCTCAGACCCTCAGGCTGCAAGCCGAGATTGCCGATGGTGTCGGCAGATACCAATTTGCCAATAACCTGCGACGTGCTGCTGAGCTTGTGGCTATTCCTGATGCACGTGTATTGGAAATATATAACGCAATGCGGCCTTATCGTTCCAGCAAACAAGAACTGTTGGCAATCGCTGAAGAAATGGAAGTAAAATATAACGCAAAAATTAACGCCGCTTTCGTGAGAGAGGCCGCAGAGGTTTACGAACGCCGGAACCGTCTCAGAGCGGACTAAGGTGGGAGCCTCATGCCGATTATTGCAGGCGTGGATATTGGAAACTCCACAACTGAAGTTTGTCTGGCCCGTCTTGAACAGGGTCAAATACAGGAATACCTGACAAGCAGTATTATCAAAACAACAGGGATAAAAGGCACTCTGGCTAATGTACCAGGCATTGTTATCGCCTTGCAGGAGGCCTTGAAGAATTCCGGATTGAATTTGACCCATTTAGATGAAATCCGGCTTAATGAAGCTACCCCGGTTATCGGTGACCTGGCTATGGAAACGATTACAGAAACAATCATTACTGAGTCAACTATGATTGGGCATAATCCTTCTACCCCTGGCGGTATTGGTCTGGGTGTCGGTATGACGGTAACCTTTAACCAGCTTGCCGGGACAGCCGCCGGCGAAAAGGTCATCTGCCTGATCCCGAAGGGGATTGATTTTGAAGAGGCAGCTCAGGGCATCAATGCGGCAATGGCCCGCGGTGTTCTCGTCCAGGGGGCGGTAGCCCGGCAGGATGATGCTGTGCTCATTGTTAACAGGCTGCAGCACAAACTACCTGTTGTCGATGAAGTTACGTTGATTGAAAAAGTCCCGGTAGGTATGTTGGCTGCAGTTGAAGTAGCCGAAGCCGGACAAACCATTAAAACACTGTCTAACCCCTATGGCATTGCTACTGTCTTTAACCTGACAGCGGAAGAAACCAAAATGGTTGTGCCGATTGCCCGGGCTTTAATCGGTAATCGTTCGGCAGTTGTTGTCCGTACCCCGGAAGGTGATGTAAAAGCCCGTTCAATACCAGCCGGTTTTATCACAGTAGTTGGACAAAAGGGTAAAGTCGATGTTGATGTTGAAGCAGGCGCAGCTGCGATCATGGAAGCTGTGGAACGGGTACAACCGGTTATCGATGTACAGGGAGAAGCCGGTACCAATGTTAATGGTATGCTGGAAAGAGTCCGCCAGGTGATGGCCGAACTCACGGCTCAACCGGTTACGGAAATGAGAATCCAGGATGTCTTGGCTGTTGATACCTTTGTGCCGCAAAAGGTCCAGGGCGGTCTTGCCGGTGAGTTTGCCCTGGAAAGCGCCGTGGCTTTGGCTGCTATGGTTAAAACCAGCAGGCTGCCGATGCAGCAAATCGCCAATAAGCTTAATGACGAACTGGGTGTCCGGGTAGTGATTGCCGGTGTGGAAGCCAATATGGCGATTCGCGGCGCGTTAACAACCCCGGGTACCGATAAGCCTTTAGCCATCCTGGACATGGGCGGTGGTTCAACCGATGCGGCCATTATAACCAGAGACGGCCAGGTGCATTCCATTCACTTGGGCGGCGCCGGTGATATGACCACAATGCTGATTAATTCGGAACTGGGGCTTAATGATTTTGACCTGGCTGAGGATATTAAGAAATATCCCCTGGCTAAGGTGGAGAGCTTGTACCATGTCAGGCTGGAAGACGGCACAGTAAAATTTTATGATAACCATCTGCCGCCGCATGTCTTTGCCAGGGTCGTTATTTTAAAAGAGGGGGACATGGTCCCGATTCCTTTTGACCACGCGCTTGACAGAATCAGGCATGTGCGGCGGGAGGCCAAAAAACGTGTGTTTGTCACCAACTCGCTGCGCTCGCTGGCCCGGGTGGCCCCTACCGGCAATATCAGGCATATTGAATTTGTTGTATTAGTGGGCGGCTCAGCCATGGACTTTGAGGTGGCAGACATGGTGACAGATGCATTGGCTGAATATGGAATTGTTTGCGGGCGGGGTAATATCCGCGGCAGTCAAGGCCCACGCAACGCCGTTGCTACAGGTCTGGTATTGTCTTATCTTACTAGTGAGGCGTGAACAGTATGCAGTCAGAACCAACGTTAAACAGACCCAGTATTATTATTTGCACATTTCCCCATCCCGGTTATGAAGCTAAACTGCGTGAGCTCCAGGCCGGTATGGAGGAAGAAGGGGTGCCATGCTCGCTCCTAACCGGTGAAGACCTTGACTCTATTGCGCTGGCTTATCAGGGTGCTCATATGTCGCCGCTCGGGGTAGGGGTAGGCATCAGCCCTGCCGGGATGTGTATTCATTACCGGAAACTGCCTGAACGTCAGCCGCTGTTTGTTTTAGGTAGTGAGGCGGATGTAACAGAATGGCGGCGTTTTGGCTATAATGCTGCACGGTTGGTCAAAGGGCTTCCCTTTAAAGACCAACAGATAGAAGAAGCTGGTACCCCTGTGGATACCACACAATTATATGCAAGCGTTCGCGAGATTGTCCTTAAAGTACTGCAGGAATTTGCTCAAGGCCATGGGGAGGTGAATACATGGTCAAAAACGCCTTAGGTTTGATTGAGGTAGTGGGTTTGGCTGCCGGTCTGGAAGCCGCTGATGCCGCGATTAAGGCAGCTAATGTTGAATTGCTTGGTTATGAGCTTACGAAAGGTGGCGGCATGGTTGTTATCAAGCTATGTGGGGATGTCGGGGCTGTTAAGGCTGCTGTCGATGCAGCTGCCGTGGCAGCAGCCAAGGTAAATAAAGTATACGCCACACATGTGATACCCCGTCCGCATCAGGAACTCGCTGGTATTGTAATCACTAAAGAAACTGTAGGCAGAAATCCGGCTGAAGCTGAGCCTGAGCCAGAGCCAATAGCAGCTCAATTACCTGGTGAACAAACAGAAGCGGTTGAGACGCCAGCTTTGGCTGAAGCGGAACCAACTTCTGCGGCAGCAGTGATTATAGTTAGCGAGCCTGTTACCGAGCAAGAACATGTGGAACCGGTCGTTGCCGTTAGTCCGGCTGAGATTTGCAACCTGTGTGGCGACCCGGTGTGCTTACGTAAAAAGGGTGACCCCAGAGTGACTTGCATTCATTATGATAAAAACAAGGAGGATGAATAGTATGCGCGGAGAGGCATTAGGAATGGTGGAAACTAAGGGTTTAGTGGGTGCGATTGAGGCTGCTGATGCTATGGTAAAAGCAGCTAACGTAGTATTAGTCGGCTATGAAAAGATTGGTTCAGGGTTGGTTACCGTAATGGTGCGCGGTGATGTTGGCGCTGTAAAAGCTGCTACTGACAGCGGTGCAGCAGCAGCTCAGCGGGTTGGTGAGTTAGTATCTGTTCACGTTATTCCCCGCCCCCATACCGATATTGAGAAGATTCTTCCCAAGGTAGAATAAGCCTTATATATAGCCAACTGACGGGGTGAGATGATGGAGCAGAAATTACTTGAACAAATTGTTGGCCAGGTACTGGCGGCAATGTCTAATGCAGAGCAGGGCGAACAGGCCGAGAAAGGTATCCCGGTAGGTGTATCTAATCGCCACATCCACCTCTCTGCTGAGCATGTTGACACTCTGTTTGGCAGCGGTTATACCCTCACCAAGGATAAGGACCTGAAACAGGTCGGCGAATTTGCTGCCAAGGAAACTGTCACCCTGGTAGGGCCTAAAGGCGTTATGCGCGGTGTGCGGGTCTTAGGCCCGGTCCGCACGTTTACCCAGCTTGAAATAGCCCGTACTGACGGATTCAGCCTGGGAGTAGTTCCGCCGCTTAGAGATTCGGGTAAAATCCAGGGGTCACCGGGTATTGTCATTGTTGGTCCCAAAGGTGCCGTTACCCTGACAGAAGGGGTGATCTGCGCCGCCCGCCATATTCACATGCAGGAGGCTGATGCCCGGCAGCTTAATGTTGCCGATGGCGATCGGGTCACTGTCACCGTCAATGGTCCGCGCGGCGGGACTTTCGCCAATGTGCTGGTACGCGTAAGCCCGGACTTCCGTCTGGAATTTCACATTGATACAGATGAAGCAAATGCCGCCGAGCTCAAGAATGGCGATCGGGTCACTTTAGCGGCGGTGGGGGAGAAATAGTGTGGACAATGAAACGCTTGTGAAGTTAATTACCGCCGAGGTAATGCGCCAGCTCAAACAAAAAACGGGTTCAGACGTGGTGCAGACTGACGGCCCGTTGCACACTGCGTTGGCTATTTTCACGGGTGGAACCATTGGTCTTGAACCAAGCCTGGAGGAACTGAAAAAACTGCAGGCCATTCAAACTGAGCTTACCATTGTTCTTTCCGCAGCTGCAGAAACAATTATCGGGATAAGCTGGATAAAAGAAAAACTGGGTAGTCACGTCAATGTTATTACTGCCCAGTCCCCTTATCCAGGGGATTATCTACGGGCGGCCGATGTTGTGCTGGTGCCTGTACTTACCCAAAATACTGCAGCCAAGATTGCACATACTTTTTCAGATACAATGGTGTCTACCTTAATACTTCAAGCCTTGATGCTTGGCAAACCCGTAATAGCAGCACAAAATGCGGCCGATCCCCGGGACGGCTGGCGAATTAAAAAGAATATGGGAAAAGCTGCTCCGGCGCTTAGAGAAGCGCTGCAAGGCAACCTTGCTAAGCTTGAAACCTATGGAATACAGCTTGTTTCAGTTGACAGTCTGGCTGATACGGCGAGACAAATATTGATCAGGGAAAGTAACCCGCAAGTACCACAGAGTCTGGTAAAAACCTCAAAAAAGCAAATACTTGATGCTGATATGGTCAGACGTGCTGCCCAGAGTGGTGCGAAAGCTGTTACTGTGGCCCAAGGTACGATTATTACTCCTTTAGCACGCGATATCGCCAGAGAATGTAATGTAGAGATTATGTACAGTTAAGCAAAGAGGGTGAATAGAGATGTGGGTAGGGAAGATAATCGGCACACTTGTTGCCACCCCCAAAGACGACAGCCTGACAGGCAGTAAACTCCTTATTGTGCAGCCGGTCCGGTTTGGCAATCGTCCGGCCGGTAACCCGCTGGTGGCGGTAGATACAATTGGTGCCGGTACCGGTGAAACGGTCCTTGTCGTTGATGGCAGTTCTGCCCGCCATGTGACAGGCAACCCGCAAGCGGCGGTAGATGCTGCCATTATTGGAATTATTGACAACATCGAAATCAATAAAAGCTTACTCGAGGAGTAATGTGCCATGAAGGTGTATACCAAGACAGGTGATGAAGGAAAAACCAGCCTGCTGAGCAAGGAGCGGGTATTTAAAGATAGTATCAGGGTACACGCTTACGGTACTGTAGATGAGGCGAATGCTGCCATGGGCCTGGGAAAATCTTTGACAGATAAGCAATGGGCCATTGATATCATTCATAGGATTCAGCAGGAGTTAATCCTGTTAAATGCCGATTTGGCGACAGACAGTGTAGTCGACAATAACACCTATCGTATTACCCCCGCTCATGTAGAACAGCTGGAAAGCATCATCGACACATTGGAACAGCAGCGTATTCCGCAACCGTACTTTGTTACACCAGGGGGAACGTCAGCCAGTGCGGCATTCGATTTAGCGCGTACTATTGTCCGGCGGGCTGAACGGTGTATTGTCAGACTCAGACGTACCGAAACGGTGCCAATACCTGTTGCGCTTTATTTAAACAGGTTGTCCGACCTGCTCTATGTTGTGGCAAGGTGTGTTGAACAGGAAGATCTGATTGCTAAAGTTGCTAAAGCCGTACAACAGGTTCTGCAAAGCCGGGAGCAAATCGATGGGGGGAAGAACGCTATGCTGGAAAAAGCCAAGAAAATGGTGGAAGCTGCCGAAAAGAAGGCGATTGAAATCGGCGTACCTATGGTTATCGCTATTGTGGATAACGGCGGTAATCTTGTTGCCCAGGAACGCATGGATAATGCATTATTGGCCAGTGTATCGATTGCACTAAACAAAGCATATACCGCAGTTGCTCTCAAAATGACGACCGAGCAAGCAGCCAGTGCAGCCCAACCTGGTCAAATGCTCTATGGATTAAATACCACCGATGGCTGCCGGCTTGTTATATTTGGCGGTGGCCTGCCTATTTGGGACAACGGTAATTTAGTCGGCGCAATCGGTGTGAGCGGTGGATCTGTTGATGAAGATGTAACTGTAGCCAAAGCCGGTCTGGCTGCCTACTAAAGCTGGCGGCCTGGAACGGAAGGAGGAAGATAAGTGACGATTGATCAAAGCTTAATTGCAAAAATTACAGCAGAAGTGTTAGCCCGGGTACAGGAGCAAAAAAATGAGGCTGCCAGTGATGGTGGTATTTTTACAACAATTGACGAAGCTGTCGCGGCGGCGCGTTTTGCGCAGCAGCAGCTGAAAAAATTGTCAATTGAAAAACGGGAGATTTTGATTCAAGCCATGCGGCAAGTGACCTCTGACAATGCCGGGTTGCTTGCAGAAATGGCAGTCAAAGAATCAGGTATGGGCCGGGTAGCTGATAAAACTCTCAAAAACCGGTTGGCTGCTGCTAAAACTCCGGGTACTGAAGATCTGAAAAGCGAGGCCTGGAGCGGTGATTGTGGTTTAACGCTTATTGAGATGGGGCCTTACGGTGTGATTGGCTCAATTACCCCGACGACTAATCCTTCAGAAACCGTAATTTGTAACGGCATTGGGATGATTGCTGCCGGTAATGCCGTTGTTTTTAGCCCCCATCCCACGGCTAAGAATACATCGCTGACAACCATAAAGCTGTTAAACGAAGCGATTATCAAAGCAGGTGGCCCTGCTAATCTGTTAACCGCTGTTGCTGAACCTTCACTGGAAGCAACCAACGCCATGATGCAGCATCCGGGGATTAATATGCTTGTGGCCACTGGTGGCCCGGCGGTGGTAAAGGCTGTCATGTCTGCCGGCAAAAAGGCTATTGGCGCCGGTGCCGGCAACCCGCCTGCGGTTGTCGATGAAACCGCAGATATTGAAAAAGCGGCAAGGGATATTATTGCTGGTTGCTCTTTTGATAATAACCTGCCTTGTATTGCGGAAAAAGAGGTTATTGCTGTCGGTAGTATCGCCGATAAACTAATGACTTACATGCAGCGCTATGGCGCCTATTTAATCTCCGGTCAGGATATTGACCGGCTGGCTGCAGTCATTTTAACCGAGAAAGCAGAATTAGCAGCTGCCGGTTGCACGGAAAAGCCTAAGAAAATATACGGGGTCAACAAAAATTATGTTGGCAAAGATGCCAAGTATATATTAAGCCAAATCGGTATTAGTGTTCCGGACAGTATCCGCGCCATTATTTGTGAAACCAGCGCTGATCATCCTTTTGTTATCGAAGAACTGATGATGCCGGTATTACCTATCGTGCAGGTAAAAGACATTGATGCAGCCATTGAATTAGCTGTTAAGGTCGAGCATGGCAACAGGCATACGGCGATTATGCACTCTAAGAATGTCGATCATCTGACCCGGCTGGCTAAAGCCATTGAGACGACCATATTTGTTAAAAATGCACCGTCGTTCGCTGGTATTGGTGTTGGCGGCGAAGGCTTTACCACCTTTACTATCGCCGGGCCAACAGGCGAAGGACTTACCTCGGCGCGCAGTTTTACCCGCCAGCGCCGCTGTGTGCTTGTTGATGCACTATCTATTGTGTGAATAACATGATACCGCCAAAGGAAGTAGGTGCCAGTATGCGGGATGAGATTATTGCCGCAGTAAAGGCGGCAGGAGTAGTGGGAGCCGGTGGTGCCGGCTTCCCCACTCATATAAAAATTAATGCTGCTGTTGATACAGTTATTGTCAACGGGGCTGAATGTGAACCACTGCTCAGAGCTCACCAGCTCATTATGGCCAGTGAGAGTGAAAGGCTTATCATTGGGTTGCGGGCCGTCATGGTGGCGACCGGTGCCCGCCGCGGGGTTATTGGCTTAAAACGTAAGTATGAAGAGGCCGTAACCAAGCTGCAGGCTGTGTTAAAACAAATGAATGCCCGGGAAATCGAATTGTTTTTCCTGCCTGATATCTATCCGGCCGGCGATGAACAGGTATTGCTGCATGAGGTAACCGGCAGGGTAGTCCCTGAGGGCGGTATCCCGCTGCATGTCGGTGTCGTTGTAGCCAATGTTGAGACCCTGGTTAATGTGGCCGAAGCGCTCTCAGGGAAACCGGTTGTGGATAAATATGTTACCGTAACAGGCGCGGTTAACAAACCTGCGACATTTAAAGTGCCCATAGGCATGGCCATCAGTGAGTTAATCCAGTTGGCTGGTGGTGCCAAGGTACGCCCCTATGCGGTTATTGATGGTGGTCCAATGATGGGTAAGCTGACTACCGATGATCAGCCTGTTACCAAAACGACTGGCGGCATTATTGTGCTGCCCCGGAATCATTCACTGGTGACCGAAAAAAGTACACCCTGGGCAGCTATCGCTAACAGGGCAAAGGCTGTCTGTTGCAACTGCCGGGCTTGTACTGATGTCTGTCCGCGCAATCTCCTGGGTCATAGCCTGGAACCGCATCGCATTATGCAGGCTATTGGCAGAGGGCAGTATCACGAA
>JAQSXM010000067.1 GCA_029256645.1 Sporomusa sp.
TCATATAGTGCCTGAATCCGCTTCCGCTCTAACTGAGCAGCCTGTCGGCGAGCCTCCCACCTATCTATAAGGCGTTTTACCGAAAGACGCGCATCTGTTCTAAGACTATTTGTTATATGTAGTGAAAGGTCTTGCTGCGCTAATAGCGTCGTAATCTGCGCCACTGTCATCTGTGTTGTATCCAAAATACTACCCCCAACTGAAGATGCTGTTATTATTCTTGATAAACTTAAGTAATCCTGCCATTTTAACAAAATAATAGAACGGCCACAAATCGTTAGCCGTTCATTTTTGAGTTTGTGTTAAAAATGTCGCTCATCTTTTAGTACCGGGTCAAAGTTGTCAGCTGCTGGCTGATCAGGATGGTCCAGCGTAAATTGACCAAGCTTGCCTGAACGGAAATCAGTCAGAATAATTCTTCTGACCTTTTCATGATCTACTACCCCGCCAACCTTCAGACAACCCCGCTTAGCCCCAATTAGTGCTAATATCTCGGATGATTCTTCCGGCAACTGGATTTCACTCAGCTTATAGCGTTCACACAGCCGCTCAGCATAGTTTCCTCTGAGTATTTCTAAAAGTTTTAGAATAACCTTCTCCATATCATAGATATCGTCTTTAATTGCACCTGTCACAGCTAATTTAAAGGCGACTTCCTGATCGTCCATCCTCGGCCACAATACTCCGGGAGTATCTAATAACTCAAGGTTCTTACCTACCTTGAGCCACTGCTGCCCGCGCGTTACTCCAGGCCGATCCCCGGTTTTAGCAGTTGCGGTGCCTAACAGCCGATTAATAAGCGAAGATTTCCCCACATTGGGAATCCCCAGAATCATAGCCCGCACGGCTCGTCCTTTTATACCTTTAGCCGTAAGCTTGGCTATCTTCTCGCTGGCCTCTTGTTCAACCTTGTTTACTAATTCTTTAGAACCTTTGCCGCTGGCAGCATCTAAAGGGACTGTAGTAAACCCCATGCCCCTGAAATGGTGAATCCACTCGGTCGTACGCGCCGACTCGGCTAAGTCTGATTTATTAAGCGCTACTACCCTGGGCTTAGTTCCTACAAGCTCGGCTATAATCGGATTAGCACTGCTTACAGGAATACGCGCGTCTAATAGTTCAATTACAACATCAATAAGACTTAACTGTTCACGAATCATACGCTGGGCTTTGGCCATATGACCAGGAAACCAGTGAATGTGCATTAAGTCACACTCCTTACCTAAGAAACCGAATACTATAGTGTATAGCTACGGCAATGTTTTTATGTGGTCAATCGGCCAAAAAACTGTAACGGCTTTACCTTTAATTAACTCCAGCGGCACAAAACCCACATCTTTAAAACGACTATCTTCAGAGTTGTTGCGGTTGTCGCCCATTACATAGATGTGTCCTTCGGGAACTGTGGCCGCAGGATAAGAGCCCCGGGTACGTTCTAATATATATGACTCATTCAAAAGCTGTCCATTAAGAAAAACTCTTCCGTCTTTAATCTCAACACTATCCCCGGCTACCGCAATTACACGTTTTATAAAATCGCGACTGGGGTCACGTGGATAACGAAATACTAACACTTCACCCCGTTCAGGAGTCTTAAACCGGTAAATGAATTTATTTACAATGAGTCGTTCGCCGTTTACGAGCGTTGGCCGCATTGACGGCCCCTCGACCATATATAATTCCACAATAAAATACCGGATAAAAAATGCCAGAACTATGGCTATGAGAATAGATATTATCCAGTCTTTTATTTCTTCACCTAAGTTGGTATTACTCACAGCCTTCCTCCTTTCAGCATAGAGATGCCTTCACTTCACCCTGTGTGGATATGAAGAAAAGGGACTGAAATCAGTCCCTGAACACATTTGCTTTTAGCGTTTTTCCCTAATACGGGCGGCCTTACCGGTGAGATTGCGCAGATAGTAAAGCTTAGCTCTACGAACAATGCCACGACGCATTACTTCAATTTTATCAATACGCGGAGAATGTACCGGGAAGGTACGCTCTACTCCGATGTTGTACGAAACACGTCTTACAGTAAAAGTCTCGCGTACACCGCTACCCTGACGATTAATTACCACGCCTTCAAAAACCTGAATACGTTCACGAGTTCCTTCAACAACCTTTACATGCACCCGCACAGTGTCACCTGGTTTAAAGGACGGGATATCTTGCCGTAGTTGTTCTTGTTCCAAAATCTGAATAATATTCACTTAATTTCCTCCTTATATCAGACGTTCATACCATTTGCAGAGGACCGTCCGTATTACACAAAAAATAGTATACCACATTTTACCCGGGAACTCAAACTAAAATACTGATTTAATCATTTTTCCACCATAATTCGCCCAACAGACGGTCAAGAATGATCGCAACCGCCGCACGAACAGGAAGGTGATTGTAGCTTCCCGGGCCATAAATAGGTTCTAGTATATAATCGAACTGCTGCATTACTGAATTCTCCATGCCCCAACCAGTGCCAAACAAGAGTAGGCACGGCCTGCCAGTGTCACTTATTTCCTGCCGAAGTCTACCGTACGAAACCGTATTGCTATACTTACGGGCATCGGTAGTAACAACCAGCGGCTTTGTGCCTTCCTTAGCCGTAATATAATCGACTGCCGCAGCAATATCAGGAATAACTTCCACTATGCTTAATGCCTCTTTACGGTCAGGATTATACTGTCCACCATAGCCTTCTTGCCAATAGTTGATGATTTCTTCTGCTAATGCCTTCTGGCTATCCAGTGGATGGATAATGAAATATTTCAGCAAGTCATATGTTCGAGCCGTACGGGCAATATCATGGATATCAAAATTAGTAATAGCAGTCGTAACTATCTCATTATTTTTATTATAAATAGGGTAATGCACTAAACCTAAATATACAGACACTGCCATATTCAGCCTCCGACCTACTCAGACTTTATTTCCTGCAAAAGTTTATGATCAAGAGGACTAAGCTCTACGTTATTTAACAAATCAGGCCGACGCTCAAGCGTAGCCCTGAGCGATTCCTTGCGCCGCCATTTTTCAATTTTAGCATGGTCACCTGAAAGCAATATCTCGGGGACTTCCCAGCCGTTAAACTCACGTGGACGCGTATATTGCGGATATTCCAGCAGTCCGTTATAAAATGAGTCGTGCTGCGCGCCATCATCAGCACCAAGCACTCCGGGAATCATACGTGCTACCGCATCAGTAATTACCATTGCAGGGAGTTCACCGCCTGTTAATACATAATCACCAATTGAAATAGCTTCATCAACTACATGCTGGCGTATCCTTGCATCAATGCCTTCATAATGACCGCAAACAAAGATAAGTTGCTCATAGCCGGCAAGCTCCCGGGCTTTAGCCTGGTCAAAAGCCTGGCCGCCTGGACACATTAGTATTACCCGTTTGCTTGTAGTATCACTTGCATTAACGACACTTTCCACAGCACGAAATATTGGCTCAGGCTTCATAACCATACCTGAGCCACCCCCAAAGGGAGAATCATCAACAATACGATGTTTGTCGTAAGTAAAGTCTCTGGGATTGGTCACATGTACAGAGATAAGCCCGCTAGCCTGGGCCCGTTTTAGAATACTATGGCCTAGTGGACCGGTAAACATCTCGGGAAACAACGAAATAATGTCAATACGCATAAACGTCCTCGTTAATCCATTTCTTCCTGAAGTTTTACCAGCATCTTCTTCCCGGCAATATCAATCTGCTTTACTACATCTTTTATTGCCGGAACCAATAGTTCCTTCTTGTCTTGTTGCTCAACGACATACACGTCATTGCTGCCTGGCTGCAGCACATCGGTTATAACTCCCAGCAGTTCGCCTTGTTCGTTGAATACATTAAGACCAATAATATCGAAAATATAATATTGGCCTTCAGGCAGTTTAACTACATCTTCACGCCTAATTTTAATCAGCTTACTGCTCAAAGGCGCTGCTTCATTCATGGTATCAATGCCGGTAAACTTAAGTAAGATAAACTTTTTGTGTGGTCGTGCTGACTCAAGTTTCAATTGACCTACATCGTCAACATATACTGTTTTAAGTTCATGGAAACGCTCAGGGAAATCAGTAAGCGGGAATATACGAACGTCACCCCGCACACCGTGCGGGGCAACAATTTTACCGATGGTTATCAGATCAGTTTCAGACATACTAGCTACGGAAAGCAACGATTTTGCCGTCTTCCAGCAGAATCTCAGTTGCCATCAGTTTATGCAGGTCATCACCAATGCTTACTGCAACGACTCTATCCATAGTCCCCTGAACTATCTCTGCACCGATTTCCAGTTGTGCTGTTTCTTTTAGCTTTTCCAACATATGATTTTTAAATTCAAAGCGTTTTTGACGTTCAGCATCAATCTGCTGACGAAGGCCAACAAGCCCTTGTGCATCTTGTTTTGCCTGCTCAGTCATCATGCGCTTGGCATGAAACTCAATCTGCTGGAGTTCTAGATCTGCTTTCTTTATGGCTTCCTGAATTTCGGCCGCCAAGTGCGCTTTGAGGTCTTCTGTAACTTTAGCTTTAATGGTCACCGGACATTTAATCGTCAAGCTCTCAATGCTAGCCATTTATTCCACCCCTTTGGTTCAGATTAATAGCTTATTTATAATATTTCCACCATTACTCGTTTGTTTTCCCGGGTGGCGGCAGCTTTGACTACAGTGCGGATAGCCTTGGCAATACGACCTTGCTTGCCAATTATCTTCCCCATATCTTCAGGGGCCACATGCAGTTCATAGACTGTCCCCGAATTATCGGTTGTCTCATTAACATTGACTTGTTCCGGGTTTTTCACTAATGCTTTGGCGATAACTTCGACTAATTCCTTCATGTAGTTATCACGCCTCGTTTCTACGCTTCTTTCTTAGTACGCTTTACTTCATCCCATTTTTTCAGGACGCCTGTTTTGCTGAACAGATTCTTAACAGTATCAGTAGGTTGAGCGCCTTTTTGCAACCATTCAAGGGCTTTTTCTTCGTCAATCTTGATTACTGCCGGTTCAGTTGTAGAGTCGTAATGTCCCAGATTTTCAATAAAGCGTCCGTCCCGCGGTGAACGGGAATCAGCCACTACTATACGGTAGAAAGGACGTTTCTTAGCGCCCATACGTTTTAAACGGATTTTAACTGCCATTATAAGTCACCTCCTTCACAAAATATCCAAATTTATATTTAAGATGGCTAAGGCATAAAGGGAAGTTTAAAGCTTGGCTTTTTTCCGCTTTTTTGCATTTCCTGGATGCGCTTCATCATCTTTTTGGCTTCACCAAATTGTTTTAGCAGTCTGTTAACATCTTGAACCCGTGTACCGCTGCCAAGAGCAATGCGTTTACGCCGGTTGCCGTTAATAATTGATGGATCCCGCCGCTCCTTTGCCGTCATTGAGCGGATAATAGCAATAATATGCTTTACTTCTTTATCATCAATGTCCATGCCCTGAAGCTGTTTCAGCTTGCCCATCCCAGGGATCATCCCCAGAATCTGATCAAGCGGTCCCAATTTGCGAACCTGTTCAATCTGCTCCAGGAAGTCATCTAATGTAAACTCCTCTTTGCGCAGTTTCTTCTGCATTTCCTGAGCTTTTTCTAAATTTATGGCAGACTCAGCCTTTTCAATAAAACTGAGTACATCACCCATGCCCAGAATGCGCGAAGCCATACGGTCAGGATGAAAGGGCTCCAACGCATCAAGCTTTTCGCCCATACCGGCAAACTTGATCGGTTGCCCGGTAACAGCTTTGATAGAAAGCGCAGCACCGCCACGGGCGTCACCGTCAAGCTTCGTCAGGATAACACCATCAAGCCCAAGATCGTTGTTAAAGGACTCAGCAACATTAACAGCATCCTGGCCAGTCATAGCATCCACAACCAGCAAGATTTCGTGAGGCTTGACAGTCTGCTTTATTGATTTGAGCTCATTCATGAGTTCTTCATTAATATGCAGCCGTCCGGCAGTATCAATAATCACTATGTCTCGGGCCATCATCAGCGCCTGGTCAACGGCTTTCTTGGCAATGTTGACCGGATTCTCCTGTCCCATAGTGAACACGGGGATTTCAAGCTTTTCGCCTAAAACCTCCAACTGTTTTATCGCAGCAGGGCGATAAATATCGGCAGCGACCATGAGCGGCCGTTTGCCCTGGCGTTTTAAAAGATGAGCCAGTTTTCCGGCTGTAGTGGTCTTACCAGCCCCCTGCAAACCAACAAGCATAATGACTGTCGGTGGCCGGGAGGCGATGGCAATACGGCTTTGCGTCCCGCCCATCAGGTTGGTAAGTTCTTCGTTTACAATCTTTATAACATGCTGGGCAGGTGTTAGGCTGTCAAGCACCTCTTGACCTATGGCCCGTTCTTTAATTTTAGCCACTAAGTCTTTTACTACTTTGAAGTTAACGTCAGCCTCCAAGAGAGCCATCCGTACCTCTTTGAGAGCATCAGTAACATCACTTTCCGACAGTTTACCTCTGCCACGCAACTTCTTAAACGTCTGCTGCAGCTTATCGGCCAAACTTTCAAAAACCATATATATGTCACACCTCCCGGGTGTCTTCTAACAACAAATTTAACTTAATTAGAGCCTGACTCAGCTCAGGCATATTCCTTATAGTAAGCGGTAAATGTCCCAAACTGCTGACAACCTCAGCAATCAGCTTGCGCTCATCGCTATACCGGGCAGCCAGTCCAAGTTTTTCTTCATATTCTTCTAACGTTTGTTCAGCCCTTCGCAGAATATCATGCACGGCTTGACGCGATACACCGAATTCATCAGCGATTTCGGCCAGCGATAAGTCTTGCAAATAATGCATATTTAGGCAGTCCCGCTGTTTATCAGTTAAAAGCGCGTTATAAAAGTCGTACAGCTGCCCTACTCGCAACACTTTATTTAGCATACGATCCATACATTCACCTGCTTAAGTGACAAGGTAAATTCCTTTACACCACAGATTATATCTAAAACAACAAAGCATGTCAAGTAAAATTACTTGTCGGCAAATAGAGCACCGGCAAATTCAGCAGCATCAAACGGCCGGAGATCGTTTACACCTTCACCCACCCCAACCCATTTAACCGGTAAACTAAGCTCATTATTAATAGCAATTACCACGCCACCCTTGGCTGTACCGTCTAATTTAGTCAATACTACACCAGATAGCTTTACCGCATCACCGAACAGTTTTGCTTGATTAATCGCATTTTGACCGGTAGTAGCATCAAGCACCAGTAAAGTCTCATGCGGCGCATCAGGTATTTCTTTAGCGATTACCCGGTTAATCTTTTTCAGTTCTTCCATCAAATTTGATTTAGTATGCAGGCGTCCGGCTGTATCAATAATAACTATATCAACTTTACGTGCTTTAGCAGCTTGAACTGCATCAAAGGCTACCGCTGCCGGATCAGACCCTTCAGCATGCTTAATCACTTCAGTACCTGTCCGCTGCCCCCAGATTTCCAGCTGATCAATAGCGGCCGCCCGAAAGGTATCAGCGGCTGCAATGAGAACCTTTTTTCCTTCTTCATGATAATAGCTGGCTAACTTACCAATTGTAGTTGTTTTGCCAACACCATTGACGCCAACAATTAACATAACGACTGGCGGCTTGTAAAAAACTGGCTCAGCCTGAGCTTTACTCAGCAGCATCGCACTGATTTTAGTTTTTAAAAATGGCTGAAGATCATCTGGTGAATTAATCTCTTTACTCTTAATACCACTACGGATTTCTGTCATTAATCTGGCAGTAGTTGGTACACCAACATCTGCTGATAGCAATAGGGCCTCTAAGTCATCAAGAAATTCATCATCAATAGTAGCATAGCCAATTACCAACTGCTCAATTTTTTCAGTAAAACTTTTCCTGGTCTTTTCCAGGCCAGCTTTTAATTTATCAAAAAAACCCATCACCATATTCCCCCAAACTATTTAAAGACTTATTTATTATCCTGCTCTGTCCATAAATTTCACCGAAATCAGCCGGGATATTCCAGACTCCTCCATTGTTACTCCATGCAATACACCAGCTGCCTCCATAGTACCCTTCCGGTGAGTAACTACAATGAATTGGGTACTTTGAGCATAATCCCGTAAAAATTCGCTGAAGCGCTGCACATTAGCTTCATCCAGCGCGGCATCAATCTCATCTACTACACAAAATGGTGCTGGTCGGTATGTCAAAATGGCAAACAAAAGGGCAATTACGGTAAGTGCCCTCTCACCGCCTGATAAAAGTGCCAGATTTTGCAACTTCTTTCCCGGGGGCTGCACAATAATATCTATTCCGGTTTCAAGAACATTACCTGGCTCGATAAGTACAAGCTCTGCCCGCCCGCCACCAAATAATCGAATGAAAACCTCCCCAAAATACTGGCTTATCGCTTTAAACGCTATGTTGAACTGGCGTGACATAGTAGTATCGATATCTTTAATTACTGATGTCAAGTAATCCTTAGCCTGCATTAAATCAGTTGACTGCTCTTGCAAGAAATTATAGCGTTCCTGAACCTTATTGTATTCATCAATAGCCGTAGGATTTATTGGCCCAAGTTCAGCAATTTGGCTTTCAGCGTGCGCGATCATTCGCAATAACTGCTCAATAGAATCTTGCTTCCTCAGCTCACGAGCCGCTTCAATCGTTAATGCCAGCTGCCCGGTAAGCTGATCGTAACAATTCGTTGTTTCATACTTATATTTAGTTATAAGAAGATCTATTTCATGAAGACGTGCTTGCAAGTCGCTGCTTTGCCGGCGTAACTCTTTTAGTTCTTTATCTAACCGCTGTGAATTTACCAGTAATTCCATTTTGGCGGCATAATACACCTGCCGGACTTCTGCTAATTGGCCTTTCGTAATCACCAGTTTCTCCTTGCACTCTGCTAATGAAGCAAGTTCAGTCTGAGCTTGTCCAATCTCAGCCTGAAGCTGGTTTTCTTCGGTTCTAAGTCGGGTAAGGTCAATCTCCAGGGAGACATGTGTCTGTTTGTATTGCTCACTGGCAGAACGGATAGCCGCCATATCCTGGGATACAACACTTACCTTAATCTTGGCATCAGTTAACGCTTCATTTAAGGCCTGCTGCTCATCTTTAACAGTCTTAAGTTTATTTTGCCAATCGGCAACCTTAGACTTATGACTAATTTCCCGTGTTTCCAGCAAAACAATAGCTGCTTTACTATCCTCAATTCTTTGTAGACACTGGCAACGCTCATGCCGGCACTCGGCGATTTCGTCACTTACACTCTTAAGCATCAGCTCACATCTCGCGGCATCAACTCCAGCCTTGTCTATATAAATAGCTAACTCAGCCTGGCGAAGCTCTGCCTCGTTAGATTTGCCTTCAAGACCGGTAAGTTTAGAATTAATCTCTGTAATGGCAGTAATTATAGCCGTTTTTTCTTGTTCATTTAATAGTAGTTTTTCCTTTAAGGACGCTAAATCCTGTTTAAGTACAGCAATTTCATTATTTCGGGAAATAAAGCTTGCTTCTTTTCTTCCTACACTGCCGCCAGTCAGTGATCCCCCGGGATTCACAATTTCACCATCAAGTGTAACAATCCTAGCCGAAAAACCACCACTACGGGCAATTCTAAGTGCATCATCAATTGTTTTAGCAATGATTATCCGGCCTAAGAGATAATTAATTACTGGCCTGTACCGGTCATCAACACTAACTACATCAGCAGCAAAACCAAGCGCGCCTGACTGACTGGCAGCTAATATCTCCGCTTCTCTAGGTTTTGACAATCGGATTGTATTTAATGGTAGAAAAGTTGCCCTACCCAGATTTTTCATTTTTAAAAAACTAATAGCCTGTTTAGCTGTTTGATCGGTATCTGTAACAAGATGCTGCTGAGCACCCCCGAGAGCTACCTCAATGGCATTAATATATTTATCCGGAACTGATATCAGTTGGGCAACAGCACCGCAAATACCATTACGCCAGGAATCCTGATTCTTTAATATCCCTTTTATAGCCCGTCCAAATCCCTCTAATTCATACTGCATGCTAGCCAGAACATTTAGACGAGAAGAAGTCTCATTCACACTACTGCTGAGCTGCTGTTCAGCATCTGATACATTCTTCAAATTATGTTCTAAAGGAATTAGCTCCTGCCGCAAAGATGCCACCTGTCTTTTTAACGCCTGTTGCTCAGTAGCGAGAGAATTCATTTCGTTCTGCAACTCAATTTTCCTAGCATTAAACTCAGACTGTTGCTGCATATAATTAGTATATTCGTCATTAAGCTTATTCTGTCTTACCGCTAAAGCAGCCAAATCACGCTCATGGATATGCAGGTTGTTGCGTTCGTTAACAGACTGTTGTAAATGGTCAAACGACTCTTCCTGACCAGCTGCAATTTGCTGCTCAATCTGCCTGATAGCGGCAATAAATTGATCATTCTGGTTGTTCCTGTCAGTTATCTCTTGTTGAATAACAAGAAATTGCTGTTGTTTAGTTGCCAGATTGCTCTGTAGTTCAGCTAACCTGGCCTCTGCTGCTTCGTGCTCAGCCACAAGCCGTATTGCAGCATCATTGAGACGCGCTTTAGCCTTCCGCCCCTGCTCAATCCGTTCACTCAGTATTCCACCCCGACTATCAAGCCGTTCCACTTCCGTGGCAACCTCATTAATCTCTTTATCTGTGTGAACAATTTTTTCATCGGTTTGGGCAATCTTAAGCAACAATGCCTCTTTTTCGTTATCAGCTGAAACTAACCGGGTATTTGCAGCAATGCTGCGGTCAGTTAAGTGGGTTTGCTCCAGATTAGCGCTTGCAACCAGCCGTTCTGCTTTTTCCAAGCGTTCCAGCAGTACTGTAGCTTGGCAGGCTATCAGCTCAGTGTTTAGCTTGTTAAAAGCGTCGGTCCTGGCTGCACTTTCTTTTAACGGCTCAAGCTGGCTTTCCAACTCAGCAGTAATATCTTTAACCCTGGTGAGATTCTGCTCTGTATCATCCAGTTTACGCAAAGCTTCACGTTTACGTTGTTTATATTTAGTTATACCGGCTGCTTCTTCAAATAATAACCGCCGTTCCTCCGGCTTGCTGCTTAATATTTCGTCAACCTTGTTTTGCCCTATTACGGTCATCGACTCACGCCCAAGCCCGGTGTCAGCCAGCATGTCATGGATATCCTTCAGACGACAGGCCGTTTTATTAATATAATATTCACTGTCTCCTGATCTAAATACGCGTCTTGTGATTGTAACCTCATTGAAGTCTAACGGCAATCTCCCGTCACTGTTATCAAAAACCAGCGAGACTTCCGCTACTCCTAACGGCCTGCGGTTAGCGCTTCCTACAAATATGACATCTTCCATCTTAGTACCCCGCAAGGTACGAAGACTCTGTTCACCAAGCGCCCAGCGAATAGCATCAGAGATATTACTTTTACCGCTACCGTTTGGACCGACAATCGCGGTTATTCCTCGCCCAAACT
>JAQSXM010000068.1 GCA_029256645.1 Sporomusa sp.
GAGCGCACCTCCTCACCGCCGGCATTCACCTCTAGCTGCAGACCACCATCCTTACCACGCAGCGCGTCTTCCCACTCCCGCTCTAAACCATCCTTACCGACCAGATCGGTTGCCCGAACCCCTTGTTTCTTACGCCGGGCATACTCTTCTTCACTTATGCGGCCGACAAACCCCAGCACCTGGGCTGCAAGTTCCTTATAAACATACTGCCTGACCGGAATCGCTTCAATGATAACCCCCGGCAGATAATCCTGCCGTTCCTCAACCTTAGCTATTATGGCGGCATCAACGTCTCTTTTGATCCGCACTGGCGTGTAGAGGAAATCTTCACTGCCTTTTATCAACCGGTCAATCTCCTCAGCCGGGACACCGGTAATCGCAGACAGCAACGGGGTAGCTTCCTGCGGATTAGTATACTCGCTGGGAATGATTGATACGGCGAAACTTGGCCGGTTAGTCACAATAACTGCGCCATTTCTATCATAAATGGTGCCACGCGGCGCCTGATCGATAATTTGCCTGGTACGATTCTGTTCGGCAATTTTTTTATATTGAACCCCCTGGAATAACTGCATCCATACCAGTCTAAGCAGCAATATGCCAATGATACCGACACAGATAACCGCTAATGTTCCAATACGGCGTCTCTCATCCCACATACGTGTCCCCTTTTCCTTCAACGCAATTCACATCATTTAGTATCCCATAATAGGCAAAAAAAATAGCAACCGTGTGCAAAAGCAGCCGGTTGCTCCATGACCATTATTAATATGACCATTATTAACGAAACCCTGTGAGTATGGGGACTCTTGACACTTACTGAGTTACATAGTCTTTGCCTACAATTACCTTTACCGTGTCAGCGTTGCTGTCATCCTGGTTAACCTGCAGCGCATAGCGGAAGGGCAATCTTGTTAACTTGCCGCTAGCCTCACTGCCATTGGCTATTACCACCGTATTTTTATTAGCAGTTTTAGTGCCTGCAACACTTATAACCTCGTAGCCCTGGCTGCGGAGCGTAGCCGCCATCTTATCACCGGCCTCCGGAACGCCACTGGCATTCACGACCTCAAACCGCAGCTTACTGGTTGCCGCCGGCGACTTGGCATCCGTCACCTTAGGTTTCTCTGCTTCCTTAGGCTTGTCAGGAGCCTTGGGATCGATTATCGCTTTGGGTTTGGGGTCTTTTGCATCATCCGGCTTTTTAGGTACATCAATTATTTTCATCTCTTGCGGGACAGACCGTTCATATTGGGCAGCGGCTGTCCGCGCTGCTGCCACAAACTTGTCGTCTGCGGTCATTGCCTGCGAAAAAATCACATAATTTCTCAGTTCAATGATATCAGGCAGCCAATAACTAATATCAGCAATATAAGCCGGTTTTCCCGGAACTGTCTCAGCCTTCAAACCGGCCTTACTGGCATCGTTTAACAGTTTCGCTAAGTTTAGCATTTCCGATGTGGTCATGTCTGTGTTGAGGGCTGAGTTTACCTCCCTGATAATGGTAGGTATCCGCGGCAGGATAAACGGGCTGCTTGCTTCTTTGAGCATGGCTTTAACAAACTTCTGCTGGCGCTCAATCCGGCCAATGTCGCCCTCTTCGTCACGGTAGCGAACATATTTAATGGCGGTCCGTCCATCCATTTTTTGCACACCTGGCTTAAGGTCGATTAACAGGTTATCATATGGATCTTCATAGTACATGCGTTTCTCGACATCAATGGTTACCCCGCCTACGGCGTCAACAATTTTATTAAAGGCAGCAAAATTAATAATGGCATAATAGTCCATTGGAATACCCAATAAATCTTCCACGGCCCGTTGGGATAGCCGATGGCCGCCTTCTGCATAAGCATGGTTAATTTTGTCCCAGCCGTAGCCAGGAATCTTGACCCTGGTGTCACGCGGCACCGAGAGCAAAGATACTTCCTTGGTCGAGGTGTCAACAGTAACGACAAACATTGTATCTGAACGGCCGACATCATCGCTGCGCTCATCTACCCCCATCACCAGGATATTGACTTTATGCGGCATCCCTGTCGCATTCGCGCCTGCCCGCCGTGCCTTTTCAAAGGTACCACCTGTTGACCAGTAGTACGTAGCTCCTGCCACGCTAATAAAAAGAAGTAAACAAGTTAGTATAAGCAAAAACCGGCCGCGCCGGTTTTTGCGCTGATCAACAAGCCGTTTTTCGAGGCGTGATGTCATAACACAATCACCCTTTCATCGTCTTTATATTACTTTTTATTACATAACAAGACAAGCCCCCTGTCGCCGGGGGCTTGTCTTGAAGTATAACAAAAACCAGATTAAAAGGTCAAGCATTTTTGGTGAATTTGTAAGTCAGAACCGTTACAGTTTATCGGTGACTGCCTTAATTTTTCCGGCCATTGTCACCGCTTTGTCCCGCCTGTCATCAATCCTGATTGTGGTCATAACCCGCTGTGCATCGCAGCTAAACGGTGTTTCATGCATTTGTCGAATAATCGCCAGAATACGGTCAAGGTCACCTTCAATCACAGTCGCCATTGGCGTTAGCTGATATTTAAGGTCTGTGGCCTGCTCGAGTACTTTGTGGCAGCCGGCCACATAGTGACTGACACTGGGCGAACCTGTACCCAGCGGGGCAATGGTAACTTCAACAACAGCCATGCTATTCACTCCTCACAGCTCATCATAAACGCCCAACTGTGCGATGCTGTTACGACGAATCATTGTCCCGACATTTGCCGCCTAAAGATTCATAGACGACGTTATTGTTATTCTTGCGGACTTTCCCATGGCGCACTTCCAGTACGACTACAGTCATGTCCTCCTCGCACCAAACAGCCTGACTTTTCCAATGAACCTTTTACTACGAATACTATTCTCTCTATGGCAAAAAAAACCTGCCGCCTAAGCGACAGGTTTATATTACTGTTCTTTGGGAAACTTCTTGTCAATTATGCCCCAAATCTCTGGCTGCTCTTGGCCCAGGCGCCAAATAGCAATACCGGCCGGTTTATATTTAGCCACAATATCCAGCTTGGCGGCAGTACTTTTGTCATTTTCAAACCACACTTCATGATTTTTGTATTTAAACCACGGTGCCTGCGCTTTTTCATCATAGTTGATTTTAGCACCATTTTTTTCAGCCAAAACAATGGCATCAACATATTTAATTGTCTCGCCCTCTTTGCCCACCCAATCATAACCATAAGCGCTAATGCCGATTATGACTTTATGCGGCCCTCCAGACTGCTCAATGGCATACTTAACATTCTTCTCAAACCACTCCACAGGGGCAACCGGACCCGGTTCTGAGGTGGCCCAGTGGTTATCATAGGTCATAATCTGCAGAAAATCAGTATTGGGAGCCAGCTTCGGGTAATCATACGCGCCGGATACATCTTCCGCCACTTCGACCCTGGGGAATACCGAGATGATCACCGTCTTATTAATGGCTTTCATCTTAGGGTACAATTCAGCCATAAAGGCGGTCAGGTTATCTTTATGCTTGGGCGGAAGCAGCTCAAAGTCGATATTAATACCGTCATAGCCTTTTTCCTGTACCATTTTGACAATACTGTCAGTTACTTTGGTGCGCACTGCCGGATCGCCAAGCACAGTATCGGTAGATCCGGTTTTATTTGTCACTAACGGATACATTTTCAGACCTAACTGATGGGCGGTATCATAGACCAACTGGCTGTCTTTGGCTTCAAGAGTGCCGTCCTGGGTTGCTCTGTACCAGAAGGGACCTACTGCCGACAAGCTCTTGGCATGCGCTTTCATGCTGGGGAAAGAGCCTGTTTGGTCAGGGGTTCCCGGCCAGGGGTTCTCGTAATAGCCAACCACCATGCGGGGTGGCATCGTAACATTGCCAGGCGCTCCAGGTGTTTGCTGGCCTTGATCGAGGGGCTTGGGAGCCGGTTTATTCGCTGTGCCGCAGCCACCAGACAAAACAGCGGCTATGACAAACAGAACGAGGAGAACACTTGCGATTCTTGTTAAGGGACTGTTAATGCGCAAAACTGTCACCCTTCCGTTACTAAGATTGAATTTATTCAATCTTAGTATTGGCGGGGTGACAGTTCTTATGCTTATATTTAAAAATATATTTACTTTGGCAGCTTGGTTGCCAATGCATGGGCAACACTCTCCAGCGTCTCCCATTTTTTACAGAAACAGAAGCGGACCTGGTGGCTGCCTTTTGTTTTTTCAGCATAAAATGAGGACCCAGGTACAGTAGCAACACCAGCCAGCTCAATCAGCTTGCGGCTAAAGGCGGTATCGTCGGTAATACCTAACCGCTCCATAATATCGCTTGCGTCGGCAAGAACATAATAAGCGCCTTTAGGGAATTCGCACTGAAAACCAGCAGACCTGAGTGCCCCCAGAATATAATTACGGGCTTCGGCGTAATGGTTTTTGAGCCCTTCATAGTATTCCGGGCCATAAGTCATGGCTTCGGCAGCGGCATGCTGGAAAGGGGTTGGTGCCCCAACGGTAAAGAAATCGTGCACTTTCCGGATCCGCTTAGTAATCGGGGGCGCCGCAATGGCCCACCCTACCCGCCAGCCAGTAACCGAATAGGTCTTGGAAATAGAGTTGATGGTGATGGTCCGTTCAGCCATGCCTGGCAGTGATGCAATGGATATATGTTCGGCACCATCGTAGAGGATATGCTCATATATCTCATCGGCAACAGCGTAGGTATCCCATTTAATAGCCAGTCCGGCGATTTCCTCAAGTTCAGCCCTGGTAAATACCTTGCCTGTCGGGTTATTAGGCGTATTAATAATAATTGCCTTGGTCTTTTCATTAAAAGCAGCTGCCAATTCTTCAGATGAATAGTGCCACTCCGGTCCATACAGTGTAACATAGCGTGGGGTTGCGCCTGACAAGATCGAGTCAGGACCATAGTTTTCATAAAAGGGTTCGAAAATAATGATCTCATCCCCGGGATTAATCAATGCCTTGAGGGTAGCAATCATGGCCTCAGTAGCGCCACAAGTAACCGTGATATCGGTGACAGGATCACATTCAATGTGATTATATCGGCGTATCTTGCGGCTGATAGCCTCTCTAAGCTCAGGCTCGCCAAAGGTAACAGGGTATTGGTTATACCCGGCTGAGATCGCGCGAATGGCGGCTTCCTGAATGGCCTTTGGGCTTTCAAAATCCGGAAAGCCCTGCGACAGGTTATAACCGCCGGCCTCATCGCAGATCCTGGTCATTTCACGGATCACTGATTCGGAGAATGTTTCGGTAATCCTGGATAAGTTTTTCATAGCAAGCTGTCCCTCCGCACATTATGTATTGGTATTGGCAGCTTTCCAGGCTTCTTCCCTGATAAGCCCCATGACCTGGCGCTTAATCTGTGTAAATTCTTCACTCAGTTTCAGATCAAAGGTTCGCTGATTCGGCAGGTCAACCTCAATCCGGGCCTTAATCCTCCCCGGCCGGGCGGTCATGACATAGATCGTATCACCAATAAAGACGGCTTCATCAACATCATGGGTGACGAAGAGGATTGTCTTATGAGATTCATCCCAGACATCCAACAGCAGTTCTTGCATCACGGTGCGGGTTTGTGCATCCAGGGCGCCGAACGGCTCATCCATTAACAACACCTCAGGGTCATTAGCCAAGGCACGGGCAATAGCCACCCGCTGCTTCATACCGCCGGACAGATCACGGGGGAAGAAACTTTCAAAGCCTCTGAGGCCAATTTTTTCAATATAGTGCTCTGATACTTCTTGGCGTTCCTGTTTGGTTTTTCCTGCAACATCCAGGCCAAATTCTATATTCTCCCGCACCGAAAGCCAGGGAAACAAGGTATAGGTCTGAAACACCATGCCCCGGTCGCGTCCAGGTTCTGTTATCTCGCGGCCATTTAAGAGCACCCTGCCGGAAGTGGGAGATTCCAGACCGGCAACAATCTTTAGTATGGTTGATTTGCCGCAGCCTGACGGCCCGAGGATGGTAACAAATTCACTGGGTTTGACGGTAAAGCTAGCCTCTGCCAGGGCCGTAACCTGACGTTCTTTACCGGTAAATGTTTTACTGACGCCCTCAATGATTAATTTATCTTGCGCCTTCTCAGTCATACTACCGGCCTCCTTTACCCATCCAGGGGAACATCCTGGCATACAGCCATTTAAATAATACATCAATAACAATGCCAATTACGCCAATCACAATAATGCCTACAATAATATTACCTGTCTTTAAAAACCGCTGTGACTGCATAATCATATACCCCAAGCCAGAGCCGGCAGCCACAATCTCGGCGACAACTAAGTACGTCCAGGCCCAGCCAAATGCGATTCTCAGGGTATCAACAATACCTGGCAGACTTGCCGGCAAGATAACCCGGCGAAACACGCCAATACGCGACACTCCCAGTGTATATGAGGTATCGATGAGGTCGTGGGACACATTCTTGGTGACATCCATAACCATTAGCGCCAGCGGGAAAAAAGTTCCAAAAAGGATAACAGCAATTTTTTCGCTCTCGCCAATACCCAGCCATAGGATAAAGAGCGGTATAAACGCCGATGCCGGCATATACCGGATAAAGCTTAAGAGCGGCTCAACCAGCGCCTCACATACCTTGAGGCTGCCCATCAAAATACCCAGCGGTACAGCAATGATTGCTGCCAGCAAAAAGCCGACAGTAACCCGGAAAACACTGGCTGATATGTCATCAATCAAATTGAATTCAGTAAACAGTAATATACTATCTTTAACAACCTTGTCTGGCGGGGGTAAGAACATGGGTGGAATAAGGTCGCTGTAAGTAAGCGCCGACCAGATGACTCCCAACAGAACAAAGGTCAATGCGCTCAAGGTTACATACAGCGGCGCGGCAATTTCAGCTTTGGGTGTTAAAAGTTTGCACTTGACCATAATTCCGCCTCCTTAATGAATAAAAAAGACCGCGTAGAAACGCTAACGCCTCTAGCACGGCCTCATAGCCCTTACTACTACTTAACCTTGGTAATAAAAGTGTCGTCGATGTATTTGCTTAAGTCAGGAGCCTGAGATAAAATTTTGAGTTTGATGTAGAACTCACTGGCCCGGTTGCCTACCTCATAAATAGCTCCAGGCTTTTCCTTGGTACCATAGAACTCTAAATTATCTTTCAAGCCATAAAATTTAACGGTTTGAATATCGGCGGCCACCTCTTCAGGTTTCATCTTAAAAGCAGCTGCCAGAATTTTATTGGATTCTTCAGGATTTTTGCTCATAAACTCTGTAGCCTCAGCCAATGCAGCCACTACGGCTTGCACGGTTTCAGGATTGTTTTTTGCAATGTCCTCACGGAAAGCCAATACATCCGCAATAAGACCAGGGGTATCTTTGGTCGTGGCCAGAACCGTTTCACCCGCAGCCTTGGCTTTGCCAAGATGCGGTTCCCAGGTAACAGCGGCATCTACCTTGCCGGCCATAAATGCCGCAGCGGCTTCACTGGCCTTCATATCGACAGCCTTAATATCGCTGTCTTTAAGACCATTCTTTTCAAGCAAGGTATTTAAGAAGAAGTGCGCTGCCGAACCACGGTGGAAGGCAACCTCTTTCCCTTTGAGATCAGCAACGGTTTCGATCCCCTTGCCTTTCTTTACAATAAGACCATCCGCCCCATTGGATGCATCAAATGCCCAGACGAACTTCATAGGCACACCCTCGCCGGCAGCGGAAACCGATACATCCAGGGATGCAGCCATCGCTTGAATTTTACCAGCTACCAGCGCTTGTTTGCGGTCACCGACACCTTCAATAGACTGCAATTCCACGTCAACACCCTTGTTTTTGAACATGCCTTTCTCTTTAGCGACAAACAGGGCGCCATATCCAGTCCATGGGGTATAGGCAATAATGACCGGCTTTTTCTCTGCTGCTTGAGGCGCTGCCTGCTGTGCGGGTTTATTCGAGCCGCACCCGGCAACTACTATAGCCAGCATGGCTGCCAGAATCAACAGCGCTACTAGTTTTTTCTGCATAAAAATCCTCTCCCAGTGCAATATTTATAAAATATATTTTTTTGGATATTTCGCCATTTTACAGAGTATTTCCTGCACATCACAGTCAATTTGTTTTGTATTTATTTTTAGTATTTTTATGCGTTTTGTCTTTAACTATTGGACGTTCGGGATGGAACAACGCTTCCCCCATGCGGCATAATGCTGACAAGAAAGTCCTGCCGGCCGAGTTTCTCCGCCGCAAGGTTTAACGCAGCCTCCAGTGAAGCCGTGAACAACATGCCCGCCTTTTCAAGGAAATACTTATTCTCAGGCCGCGAGACGACAATAACCGGTGTTGCTTTGGCGATAAATCCCAGCTTTAAGGCAACAAAGCCAGGTACTGTAAAATTCTCTCGCAAGGCAGCCTCCCGGCCGTGGAGCGTAGGATAGTCAAACCATTGGCTAAAGTCAGGTGGATCACTGATTTCCCGGCATTCCATGACCACAATTAGAATACCGCCTTCCCTGACAGCCAGACAAGCATTCTCAATGGCCTTGGATGCCTGATAAAAGTTGATGTCTTTGGGATAGCCACCTGCTGATGTGATGACAACATCGGCTGGCACAGCAACCCGTACACCCGCAATTTCTGCTGCTTTTTGACAGCCTAACAGCCACGCCTCATGCCAGTGACCGGCAACAAACGCAGCAAAGTCTCCTGCTGCGGTAAAGACGGCATTAAGGAGAAAAGCCGGGTTAACCATAGCGGCGATTTCGAGCATGTCAAGATGCATGCTATTTGTAGTAAGATTGCCCTGGCAGCATTCCGGGTGAGGGCCGGATCCCATCTCTGGGCTTAAACAAAGCCGGTGATTCGCCTGGATTGTTTCATAACCGGCAACACCAGGGAGGATTGCTTTACGTCCGCCACCAAAGCCAGCCATCGAGTGATAGGTAACGCCACCGGTCAGAATGACTTTATCGGCATTGACAACATGGCGGTTAATATACACCTCGGTTCCCCGGCTAGTGCAACCGACATGAACAAAATCACTATTATCCAGCGCACAGCTTTGGATAATAGGTATCCGGCTAACCACCTCATGCCCATAGGTCAGCTTATTGTCTTCCATTGTATGATGTCGATGCGCGCCCAGCGCTGTCACCAGTGTTATATTATTATCAGCAATGCCTGCGTCATTGAGTTCATCAAGCAATACCGGCAGAAACAAGTCATGCCGCACCCATTGCCTGGTAATATCTGAAGCAATAATCACAGTTTTGTCACCCGGTTGTATCACATCCCGTAAGGCCGGTGAGGCAGTAGGGTTGTTAAGAACCTTGCGGACAGCTTCAGAAACATCTTTAACAGCCGCCGTTTCACGACCTTCAATAACCTCGATCAACCGCTCTTGTGGAAGACTAAGCGTAAGCTCCTGCAACCCAAAAGCTAATGAGAATTGTTTCGTCATATGTAACTCCATTCAAACAGGATTTATAACTCTATTAATTCTGCCGTTTTTTCTTTTATCCTTTTTTTCGCTAAAGTAAAAAACAAAAAAAAAAATTACGGACTGCATTATAGCAGTCCGTAATAGATATACGTTTATAATTAATCTTCGTAACTCTGAGCATAGGCCACTTGCAATACTTCGTCAGGAAGTTCTTTTTCCCAACGGGCAACAACTACGGCAGCTACGCAGTTACCGATCAGATTACAGGCCGTACGGGCCATATCCAGGATGCGATCAACACCAAGAATAATGCCAATGCCTTCAACAGGCAGGCCAAAAGCGGCGGCAGTACCGGCGATAACGATCAGGGATGCGCCAGGCACTGCGGCAATACCTTTAGTGGACAACATCAGCGTGAGGACCATAAGAATCTGCTGGGAGAGATCAAAGGGTACACCATATACTTGAGCAATAAACACTACTGCCAAGGCACTATACAGGGTCGAACCGTCAAGATTGAAGGTATAACCGGTCGGAAGCACAAAAGTGATAATATGCTTAGGCACACCAAACTTCTCTAGTTTTTCCATTGCGATTGGCAGCGCGGCTTCACTGGAGGCCGTCGAGAAAGCAATGAGGATTGGCTCTTTCAAAGCCCGCAGCAAATGGAAGAAGTTTACGCGGATAATAAAGGAGGCACTGAACAATACCAGGAAGACGAAGGCAATCAAAGCAAAATATAGTGACCCAATCAGTTTAGCCAGCGGGATCAGCATACCCAGACCAAATTTGCCAACAGTAAAGGCGATAAGGGCAAATACACCGATCGGAGCAAGCTTCATAACATACCAGGTAAACTTGAACATAATCTCGGCCACGCTGATACACATATCGACTACCGGTTTACCTTTTGCGCCCATAGCAGCAGCAGCTACACCAAAGAAAGTCGAGAACAGGATGATTTGAAGCATGTCACCGCGGGACATTGCATCAACTATATTAGTAGGCACAATATTAACAAGCATTTGTGTCATATCAATGGTCTTCTTGGCGGCAGCAGCAGCAACGCTGGCGTCACCTGCGGTAACATTAACACCTACCCCAGGCTGGAACACGTTAACAACAACCAGACCAACGATCAGGGCCAGGGTTGTGGCAAGTTCAAACCAGAGAAGGGCTTTAGCACCCAGGCGGCCAAGCTTTTTGAAGTCGCCGGTGCCGGCAATACCCATAACCAGGGAGCTGAATACTAATGGCACGACAATCATCTTAATCATGCGGATAAACATATCGCCAACAGGCTTAAGCTCTACAGCATATTTAGGGAAGGCATAGCCAAAAATCACACCAAGGATAAGACCGATAAAAATTTGAGTTGTTAAGCCCATGCCTTTTTTGGGGGCAGTTTGAGCGTGAGACATACATATTACCTCCTTTTTTAATTATCTTCAATGATCTTTCAGAATTTAATGTAAATGGATCTCTATAAAAAACTACAGAAACAGACACAAAGTTTCAATACAAGATAACAAGTATACATAATACAATGACCCCGCTATGCGGGGTCATTCAGCAGCAAGAAATAATAGTCCTTCCAGGAATTTCTTGATATTAATTTTGCCGTGGTAGGTGCCTTTTCCTTGAATAAAAGCCATTTCTTGCCTGATTTCTTTAAAATCAAACAAAGCACCACTGTAAACCTCAAATTTATCGTTGTGATAGTCCTCAATACCCATATTGGCAACATTCTGCATAGCCTTGGCAATCGCCCGCCGTACCCGCTGCTCAATTGTCTTGACGTCCTGACCAATCGCCTGCGACAGTTCATTATACAATTCATGCAGTTGGTAAGCCTGATTGTCACCGCCTGTTAACCGGGCGTCCACCAGTTGAATCAGCTGGTGAATATTTTTAGCGCCAGCCTCACCAATAATACCAAGTTCCGAGAACATCCGGTTTATCCGGTTCTTTTTAGCATTATCATCCGA